>CAKZJK010000017.1 GCA_936942565.1 uncultured Caulobacter sp.
CCGGCAGCGCGTCGTGCTTGCCGTCGACGATCTCGCGGAAGCCGCGGATGGTCTCCTTCAGCGACACGTACTTGCCCGGCGAGCCGGTGAACACCTCGGCGACGTGGAACGGCTGCGACAGGAAGCGCTGGATCTTGCGCGCGCGGGCGACGACGCGCTTGTCGTCTTCGCTCAGCTCGTCCATGCCCAGGATGGCGATGATGTCCTTCAGGGCCTTGTACTGCTGCAGTACTTCCTGGACGCGGCGAGCGACGGTGTAGTGCTCTTCGCCGATGATCAGCGGGTCCATGATCCGCGAGGTCGAGTCCAGCGGGTCCACGGCCGGGAAGATGGCCTGGGCCGCGATGTCGCGCGACAGAACGGTGGTGGCGTCCAAGTGGGCGAACGAGGTGGCCGGAGCCGGGTCGGTCAAGTCGTCGGCGGGCACGTAGATGGCCTGGACCGAGGTGATCGAGCCCTTGTTCGTCGAGGTGATGCGCTCCTGCAGGTTGCCCATCTCGGTGGCCAGGGTGGGCTGATAGCCCACGGCCGAGGGGATGCGGCCCAGCAGAGCCGACACTTCGGCGCCGGCTTGGGTGAAGCGGAAGATGTTGTCGACGAACAGCAGCACGTCCTTGCCTTCTTCGTCACGGAAGTATTCCGCGATCGACAGGCCGGTCAGGGCGACACGGGCGCGGGCGCCCGGGGGCTCGTTCATCTGGCCGTAGACGAGGGCGCAGCGCGAGCCTTCGGTCGAGCCGTTGTTGGCCTTCGGGTCGACGTTCACGTTCGACTCGATCATCTCGTGATAGAGGTCGTTGCCTTCGCGGGTGCGTTCGCCCACGCCGGCCAGAACCGAATAACCGCCGTAAGCCTTGGCGATATTGTTGATCAGTTCCTGCATCGTCACGGTCTTGCCGACGCCGGCGCCGCCGAACAGGCCGATCTTGCCGCCCTTGGTGTAGGGGCACATCAGGTCGATGACCTTGATGCCCGTGACCAGGACTTCAGCCGTGTTGGTCTGCTCGGCGAAGGTCGGGGCGTCGCGGTGGATCGTGCGGGTGATGTCCGAACGGATCGGGCCTTGTTCGTCGATCGGCTCGCCGATGACGTTCATGATGCGGCCCAGGGTGCCCGGACCAACCGGCACGCGGATCGGAGCGCCCGTGTCCTTGACCGGCTGGCCGCGGACCAGACCTTCGGTCGCGTCCATGGCGATGGCGCGGACGGTGTTCTGGCCCAGGTGCTGGGCGACTTCGAACACCAGGCGCTGGCCGGTGGCGGTGTTGACGGTCTCGACGGCGTTCAGGATCGCCGGCAGGGCGCCCTCGAACTCGATGTCGACGACGGCGCCGATGATCTGCACCAGGCGGCCGGTGGCGCCGTCCAGGTTGACGGCGGTGTTGGCCGAAGCGGCGGCCTTCGGCGCGGCCGGCTTCTTGGCGGCCGGAGCCTTAGCGGCGGCGGGGGCCTTGGCGGCGGCGGCCTTCGGAGCAGCGGCGGCCTTGGGGGCGGCGGGCTTCTTGGCGGCGGCGGTCGCCGGCTTTTCAGCGGGGGTCTTGGCCATGGCGTGCGGGTCTTTCGATCTCTGCGTGCTTGTGTCGTTAGGCTAGATCAGACGGCTTCGGCGCCGGAGATGATCTCGATCAGCTCCTTGGTGATCTGGGCCTGGCGCTGGCGGTTGTAGCTGAGCGTCAGTTTGTTGATCATATCACCAGCATTGCGCGTGGCGTTGTCCATGGCGGTCATCTGGCTGGCGTAGAAGCCGGCCATGTTGTCCAGCAGGGCCGACAGGATCTGGACCGTCAGGTTGCGCGGCAGCAAGGTCTCGAGGATGGCCTCTTCCGAGGGCTCGTACTCGTAGACCGCCGACGGGCCCGAGGTCGCTTCCGCGCCCTCGACCATGGCCGGGATCAGCTGCAGACCCGTCGGGATCTGCTGCACCACCGACTTGAAGCGGCTGTAGAACAGGGTGACCACGTCGGTCTCGCCCGCTTCGTATTCGCGGGTGACGGCGTCGGCGATTGGCTGAGCCACCGCCAGCGTCAGCTGACGGTAGGACGACAGGTCGAACGTCTCGACGATCCGGCCGGCATAGGGCTTGGCGAGCTGCGCCGTGACCTTCTTGCCGACGCAGATCACGCGGACATCCTTGCCCTGCTTGATCAGGCCGTCGATGTGGGCGCGCGCGGCGCGGACGATCGACGAGGTGAAGCCGCCCGCCAGGCCGCGGTCGGCGGCGGCGACGACGACCAGGTGACGGTCGTCGCGGCCCGTGCCGGCCAGCAGCTTCGGCGCGCCGTCTCCGGACACGCCGGCGGCGAGATTGGCGATGACGCTGGCCAAACGCCGGGCGTAAGGACGGGCGGCTTCCGCCGCGTCCTGGCTCCGGCGCAGCTTGGCCGCCGCCACCATCTGCATCGCTTTCGTGATCTTTTGCGTCGCCTTGACGCTCGAGATCCGATTGCGCATTTCCTTCAAGCTGGCCATTCGGCGCTACTCTCTCCGAGCGGTTCCGAGGGGGCTTAGGCGAAGGTCGACGAGAAGCTGTCGAGCGCGCTCTTCAGCGTCGCTTCCAGATCCTTGTCGAGCGCCTTCTTGGTGCGGATGCCTTCCAGCAGGTCGGCGTGCTGGCTATGCAGGCGCGCCAGGAACTCGGTCTCGAACCGGCGAACCGCCGAGGTCGGAATCTTGTCCAGGTAGCCGCGGGTGCCGGCGTAGATCACGCAGACCTGCTCTTCGACCGACTGCGGCGCGTACTGGGGCTGCTTCAGCAGCTCCGTCAGGCGCTCGCCGCGGGCCAGCATCTTCTGGGTCGAGGCGTCCAGGTCCGAGCCGAACTTCGCGAAGGCGGCCATTTCACGGTACTGGGCCAGCTCGCCCTTAATCGGGCCGGCGACTTGCTTCATCGCCTTGATCTGGGCCGACGAGCCGACGCGCGACACCGAGATGCCGACGTTCACGGCCGGACGGATGCCTTGGTAGAACAGGTCGGTTTCCAGGAAGATCTGGCCGTCGGTGATCGAGATCACGTTGGTCGGAATGTAGGCCGAGACGTCGTTGGCCTGGGTTTCGATGATCGGCAGCGCCGTCAGCGAGCCCGAACCGTTGTCTTCGTTCAGCTTCGCGGCGCGTTCCAGCAGGCGCGAGTGCAGATAGAACACGTCGCCCGGATAGGCTTCGCGGCCCGGCGGGCGGCGCAGCAGCAGGGACATCTGACGATAGGCGACGGCTTGCTTGGACAGATCGTCATAGATGATCAGGCCGTGCAGGCCGTTGTCGCGGAACCACTCGCCCATGGCGCAGCCCGAGAACGGGGCCAGGTACTGCAGCGGGGCCGGCTCCGAGGCCGAGGCGACGACGACGGTCGTGTATTCCAGGGCGCCGTGCTCTTCCAGGGTCTTGACGATCTGGGCGACGGTCGAGCGCTTCTGGCCGATGGCGACGTAGACGCAGTAGAGCTTGGCGCTCTCGTCCTTGCCGGCGTTCACGGCCTTCTGGTTCAGGATGGTGTCGATGGCGACGGCGGTCTTGCCGGTCTGACGGTCACCGATGATCAGCTCGCGCTGGCCGCGGCCGACCGGGATCAGGGTGTCGATCGACTTCAGGCCGGTCTGCACGGGCTCGTGCACCGACTTGCGCGGGATGATGCCCGGGGCCTTCACGTCGACGCGGCGACGCTCGGTGTATTGGATCGGGCCCTTGCCGTCGATCGGCTCGCCCAGCGGGTTGACGACGCGGCCCAGCAGGCCACGGCCGACCGGCACGTCCACGATCTCGCCGAGCCGACGGACTTCGTCGCCTTCCTTGATTTCCTGGTCCTGGCCGAAGATCACGGCGCCGACGTTGTCGCGCTCGAGGTTCAGGGCCATGCCCTTCACGCCGGCCTTCGGGAACTCCAGCATTTCGCCGGCTTGGACGTTGTCCAGGCCGTAGATGCGGGCGATGCCGTCACCGACGGACAGCACTTGGCCGACGTCCGAGACGGCGGCTTCCTCGCCGAAGTTGGCGATCTGCGACTTGAGGATGGCCGAGATTTCGGCGGCGCGGATGTCCATGGTCTTCAGGGCTCTCTGCGATCTAATCTTTTTGGGCGCGCTTATACGCTCAGGCGCGCTTCAGGGCGAATTTCAGGGAATCGAGCTTCGAACGGAGCGAAGCGTCGAAAAGGCGCGAACCGACGCGCACCTTCAGACCGCCCAGCAGGGACGGATCGACGCGCGTGGAAACTTCGGGGGTCTTGCCCAGGGCTTGGACCAGGGCGGTCTGCACGCCCTTCAGCTGCGCGGCCGACAGCGGCGCGGCCGAGATGACCTCGGCGGTGACGACGCCGCGATGCTTGGCCGACAGTTCGACGAAGGCCGAGATGGCGCCCAGGAGGTCGCCCACGCGGCCGTTCGAGGCCACCAGGCCCAGGAACTTGGTGGTCAGCATGTCGAACTTGGCCTTCACGGCCACGGCGACGAGACCCTTGCCCTTGTCCTCGGCGGAGAAGGCCGGCGACTCGATCAGGCGGCGCAGGTCGGCGCTGTCGGCCGCCATGGCCTTCAGGCTCTTCAGGTCGGCCTCGACCTTCGCCAGATTGCCGTTCTCGATCGTCAGTTCGAACAGGGACTGCGCATAGCGCTGACCCGCATCCGTCGCCTTGGTTTCGTCCGCCACTTGGTATCCGCCCGGTGCGTTGCAAATGGCCGCGAACAAGAAGGTTAACCCTTATCGCGGCTTAAAGGCTTGAGCGCGCTTGAAAAAAGCACATGGACGGCCGGCGCGTAAACGCCGCCCCGTCCGAAGCCGCGCGCCTGATAACACGGGCCTTTCGCGGTCGCAACCAAGCGGGCGCGATCAGTCGCCGGCGCGGCGGAATACAGCCGAGGCCGAGGCCGCCAGGCTGCCGTTAGGGCGCCTGAGCTCACCCTGGGCGAAGACCAGGCTGCGGGTCGCGCGCTCGATCCAGGCCCGGGGCTCGATGGCGCCGCCTTCGGCCCCCGACGCGAAGTCGATGGTCAGCGACGTCAGGGCCGCGCCCTCGCCCGCGACCTCGCGCAGGGCGGCTTCCATCCGGGCGGAAAGACTGGTGTCCATGGGCTCAACTCAATCTTGGGAACCGTAAAGAAAAAGAGGCGGCGGAAAACTCCGCCGCCCCATGAAGGCGAATGCTCGAGGAAATAGCCAGACGGGCCGGAGAAACGAAACGGCCCTAAACGTCTGGGTAGGTAATAGGGAACGCCAGGCGCGCTCCCTACTTGGCCGAGGCCAGGGCGGCGCCCTTGGCCGCGGCGTTGCAGCGGGTCAGGTCGTCGGCGTCCAGCGAGCGGCTTTCGCCGCCGAAGGCCGAGACGCGACCCACTTCCTTGGCCAACGCCTTGCAGGCGACGGCGGTCAGGGCGCGAGACGGCGCTTGGGCCGACACGCATTCGGAGCCTTCGCAGACGAAGACGGCGCCGCCGGCGACCACCTTGGTCTTGACCGGGACGGGCGCGTCCAGGGCGGCGGCGATACGGCCGTCGGCGAAGGCCGAGCCAGCGAACATGGAGACGGAAACGGCGGCGACGGCCGCCAGGGTGCGGAGCTTCATCGGAAAGCCCTCCGGTGTTTGGGGAGTTGCGGTCAGATCGTTGATCGGTGGAACGCGTACTGGCCGCTCGGAACCGGGGGATGACGGCGCCGGTATCCCCACCGGTGCTTCGGATCCGAACTAAGCATCGCTTAGATATCAGTGATTATAATTTGCGCAAGCGGATTTTCGGGCGCGCTCGGACATTTGCGGAAAACGCCGGTTTCGCGCGAAGCCGGCGCGCCATGGCATGACAAGATGCTGG
>CAKZJK010000018.1 GCA_936942565.1 uncultured Caulobacter sp.
ACCGGGTGCGAGGGATCGCCCCAGGTCACCTCGATCATCCGTGGCGCGCGGGAGGCCACGGCGGCGCGGCCGACGGCGTGGACGGCCGAATAGTTCTCCTTCAGCAGATCATCGCCCCGCACGACCGACAGGGTCGCGCCGTACTTCTGGGCGATCTCGCCGGCGATGGTCTCGATCTGCAGCGGCCCCATGTCGTTGGCCGGGGTGTTGACCATGTCGCGGGCCAGGGCGCAGGCGTGGGCCATGGCGGTGACGGCGGCGGCGTCGACGCCCTTGGGCGCGACCAGGCGGGCGATCGGCTCGCCGTGCTTCTTGTAGCGGTCGAAGCGATAGGTCCCGAGCGCGAAGGCCAGCGCCGCCTGTTCGGCGTCCAGGCCCTTGGGCAGCTTGGAGAGGGCGTAGTCCCCGGCGGGCAGCTTGCCGGCCAGGGCGCGCAGCAGCGACGGATCGACGCGGCCGCCGCCCAGCCCCAGCAGCACCTGCTCCACAGCGCCGCTGGCGCCGGGAACGGCCAGGACCTGACCCAGCTTGCCGGTGAACTTGTTGGCCGCCGCGAAAGTCCTGACGGGGCCGCGCTTGCGGGCCAGGAAGCCCTGGACCTCGCCCTCGGCCAAGGGGTGGACGGGAATGGTCCCGGCTTCAGCCTGGCTGAGGATCGGATGCGTCGCGTCGGACATCGGCGGCCTCTCGGAAATCATGCTTAACGCTTCCTTTAAGGGGCCCGGCCGATCATGGCCGGGCTCTTTTCGGAGACGTCTCCTTCATGTGTCGCATGCGCGCGCGCCTCGCAACCGTTCTCGCCCCCGCCGCCCTGGCGCTGGCGACGCTTTGCGTAAGCGGCGCGGCCCTGGCGGCCGACGCCCAGCAGCGCGCGGAAGCCCGACGGCTGGACCCGCTGGCCCGCGCGGCGTTCTGGGGTTCGGAGCTTCAGGCCGACGCCGCCGACGCCGAGGCCGGCGTGGGTCTCGCCCAGGCGCTGCGCGGTCTTGGCCGCGACGACGAGGCCGCCGAGGTGGCCGCCAAGGTGCTCGTGGCCCGTCCCGACGACCCCGCGCTGCTGCTGGAGCTGGCCCGCGCCCATATCGCCCGCGGCCAGGGCTTCTACGCCATCGAGCCCGCCCGCAAGGCCGCCAGTCTCGCGCCCCGGGACTGGAGGCCGCTGACCCTGCTAGCCGTGGCCTACGAGCAGGCCGAACGCGGCGAAGAGGCCGAGGCCGCCCATCGCCAGGCCCTGGCGCTGGCGCCGAACGAGGCCACGCCCCTGACCAACTACGCCATGCACCTGGCGGCCAAGGGCGACCTCGCCGGCGCCGAGACCCAGCTGCGCCGCGCCGTCGCCCTGCCCTCGGCCGGGATCCAAGCCCGCCAGAACCTGGCCCTGGTCGTGGGTCTCCAGGGCCGCCTGCCGGAAGCCGAAAGACTGGCCCGCGCCGACCTGCCGCCCGAGCAGGTCGCCAACAACCTGGCCTATCTTCGCGCCGCCCTCGGCCAAGGCGGAAGCGCCCGGACGTGGAACGCGCTGAAGGCCGGCGGCGGGATGTAGATCCCCAAGCTTGGCCCGCGGCAAATGGCCGGGCTCTCGGGGAAAGGGGCGCCGTGTATCAAGCGCGCTCGTCGCCCCAAGGACCGCCATGCGCAAGCTCCTCGCCCTGGTCGTCGCGCCGCTCGCGGCCGCGCCCATGCTCTATCTGGCCTTCATCACCGGCACCGTCGTCGATCGCGGCTATGACTGGGGCGTGATGGACTGGAACAGCGACGGCCGCACCGAGCTGCACGAGGTCATGACCGCCACCGACGTCATCCCGCACGAGACGCTCCGGGGCGGCCAGCGCTGCACCGGATACTTCCACTATCGCCGCGCGACCCTGCTGCGGACCGACTGCGAGGCCGCGGTCTAGGGGCCGTCAGTGCTTGGCGAAGACGTCCTGCACCTTGATGATCGCCGGGCCCAGGATGACGATGAACAGCACCGGCAGGAAGAACAGGATCATCGGCACGGTCAGCTTGGCCGGCAGAGCGGTGGCCTTCTTCTCGGCGGCCGACAGGCGCAGCTCGCGGTTCTCCTTGGCCATCACCCGTAGGGCCGCGCCCAGCGGCGTGCCGTAGCGCTCGGCCTGGATCATGGCCGTGGCCACCGACTTGACGCCCGGATGGTTGGTGCGGCGCGCCAGGTTCTCGTAGGCCTGGCGACGTTCCGGCAGGTACGAGAGCTCGGCGGTGAGCAGGCTCAGCTCCTCGGCCAGCTCCATCGACTGGCCCCCGATCTCGGAGCCGACCTTCTGGATCGCGGCCTCCACCGACATGCCGCTCTCGACGCAGATCAGCAGCAGGTCCAGGGAGTCGGGAAAGGCCGCGACGATCGACTCGCGGCGCTTCTGGGCGATGTTGGTGATGTAGACGTTGGGCGCGTAGTAGCCGAAGGCCAGGGCGGCGACGCAGGCGCACAGCTTCTGCATCGGCAGCAGGCCGAAGTCGTTGACCCCGTACAGATAGGCCGCGACCACCGCGGCGAACACGAACGGCGCCACGAAGCGGAAGAAGTAGAAGGTCGTGACCGGCCGGGGGCCGCGGAAGCCGGCCTGAGCCAGCTTGTCGACGACCTTGGGGTCCTCCAGCAGCCGCGACAGCTGCAGGCGCTCGACCACCTTCTTGTAGAGACCCTCGTCCTGGTGGCGCAGGGCCCCCGCCGCGCCCCCGCCGCCCGCGGCGTGTCGCTGGGCCAACGCCTCGCGCGAGCGGCGACGCAGCTCCTCCCGGCGGTTGGCGACCGACTTCAGCCGCCCCTCCAGCCCGTTGTCGCGCATCAGCGGCGAAGCCAGGGTGATGATCGTGGCGAAGACCACGAGCGCGATGAACGCGGTCAGCAGATTCGAGGGGTCCGTCAGGGTCTCGACGAGAGTCATGCGGCGGGGCCCAACTTCTCCCATCCGATTTCCCCGGCGAATGCCGGGGCCCAGATCGAAGCCACGAGAGCCACCAGGTTCAACGCGGCGCGAGGGCGCGAACACCCAAACCGTTCCGGATGGGCCCCGGCATTCGCCGGGGAGGTCGGGAGTGTGGGATGGTTCATCACTCCCCTCAGAACTTGAAATTGATCATCTTGCGCATCACGAAGACGCCGATGCTCATCCAGATCGCCGCCGCCAGCAGCATCAGGTGGCCGCGCGGATCGGTGAACATCGGCCGCATGTAGGCCGGCGAGGTCACGCTGATCAGCACCACCACGCCGGGCGGCAAGACGCCGATGATCGCGGCAGAGGCGATGGCCTCCGCCGACAGCGCCTTGATCTTCTCCTTCATCATCTTGCGGGCGCGCAAGACGGCCGAGAGGTTGCCCAGGGCCTCGGCCAGGTTGCCGCCGGTCTTCTGCTGGATCGCCAGGACGATGCCGAAGAAGCGCAGCTCGTTGGTCGGCATGCGCTCGTGCATCTTCTCCAGCGCCGCGTCCATCGGCACGCCCATGGCGACATTCTCGGTCAGCATGCGAAACTCACCGGCCAGCGGCTCGGGGCTCTCCTGGCCGATGATCCGCAGGCAGTCGTGCAGCGGCAGGCCCGACTTGATGCCGCGCACGATGATGTCGATGGCGTCGGAGAAGGCCTCGGTGAACTTGCGGATGCGGTTCCGGGACAGGGCGGCGAGGATCCAGCGCGGCAGGCCCGCGCCCGCCGCGAACCCCGCGCCCAAGGCGATCCAGAGGCTCTGTCTCAAGGCCAGGACGATCAGGATGACGCCGACGCCGAGGCCCAGGCTGACCAGCCAGAACAGCCGGACGTTCGCGCCCAGGCCCGCGGCCTGCATCCGCGCGGCGATGCTCAGGGTGGCCTTCTTCTGCCGGCGCTCCTGCTCCTTCAGCGCCTTGAGGATGGTCTGGCGGCGAACGTCGGTCGGGTTGGCGGCCGGCTTGCCCTTGGCGGCCTGGCGCCCCGCGGCTCCGGCCCCGATCGTCTGGGCGCGCTTGGAGGCCTTGCCCGTCTGGCTGTCGCCCCCGACGAACGCCAGGCCCAGGCCCGCGATGGTGATGAAGCCCAGGACCCCGGCGAGGACGAACAACATCGCCTACTCCGCCGCGTCGAGGGCTTCGGCCAGCTCGCGCTCGAGGCCGTAGTAGCGGGCGCGGTCCCAGAACTTCGGACGGGCGATGCCGGTCGAGCGGTGCTTGCCCAGCACGCGGCCGTGCTCGTCCTCGCCGGTGATGTCGTAGACGAAGAGGTCCTGAGTCACGACCACGTCGCCCTCCAGCCCGACCACCTCGGTGATGTGGGTGATGCGGCGGCTGCCGTCGCGCAGGCGGGCGGCCTGGACGATGACGTCGACCGAGCCGACGATCATCTCCTTGATGGTCTTGGACGGCAGGCCATAGCCGCCCATGGTGATCATGCTCTCGACGCGGCTCAGCGCCTCGCGCGGGCTGTTGGCGTGCAGCGTGCCCATCGAGCCGTCGTGGCCTGTGTTCATCGCCTGCAAGAGGTCGAAGGCCTCGGGCCCGCGCACTTCGCCGACGATGATCCGCTCGGGCCGCATGCGCAGGCAGTTGCGGACCAGGTCGCGCATCGTCACCGCCCCTTGCCCTTCCAGGTTCGGCGGCCGGGTTTCCAGGCGCACCACGTGCGGCTGCTGCAGCTGCAGTTCGGCGGCGTCCTCGCAGGTCACGACCCGCTCGGTGGGGTCGATGAAGGCGGTCATGGTGTTGAGCAAGGTGGTCTTGCCCGAGCCGGTGCCGCCCGAGATGATCACATTGCAGCGGCAGGCGCCGATCACGCCCAGCACGCGCGCGCCCTCGGGACTGATGGAGCCGAAGGCCTCCAGGTCCTTCATCCGCAGCTTGTCGCGTCGGAACTTCCGGATCGTCAGGGTGGGCCCGTCCAGGGCCAGCGGCGGGGCGATGACGTTGACGCGGCTGCCGTCGGGCAGGCGGGCGTCGCAGATCGGGCTGCTCTCGTCGACGCGGCGGCCGACCTGGCTGACGATCCGCTGGCAGATGTTCATCAGCTGCTGGTTGTCGCGGAAGCGGACATTGGTCAGCTGGACCTTGCCGCCGACCTCGATGAACACCCGGTGCGCGCCGTTGACCATGATGTCGGCGATGTCGTCGCGCGACAGCAGCGGCTCGAGCGGGCCATAGCCGAGCACGTCGTTGCAGATGTCGTCGAGCAGCTCCTCCTGCTCGGCGATCGACATCACGATGTTCTTGATCGCGATGATCTCGTTGACGATGTCGCGGATTTCCTCGCGCGCCGACTCGCCGTCGAGCTTGGCCAGCTGGGCGAGATCGATCGCTTCGATCAGCGCGCCGAAGATCGTCGCCTTGACCTGGTAGTAATTGTCCGATCGCCGAGCCTCCACCACGGGGGGCGGCGGCGGAGACGCCTGCCGGGTCGGGGCCAGAGGAGGCGATGACACGGCCGGAGACGCCGTGCGCGGTGCCGCCGGCGCCAGTTCGGGCGCTGGCGCGGCCGGCCTGAGCGCCCTTGTATCGTTGTCCGTTCCGCTACGCTTACCAAACACGACTTAGAACTCCACGCGGGCTTACTTCGCCTTCAGCTTGTCTAGCAGAGGCGACAGGAAGGAACCTTTCGGCTTCTTGGTCTCGCTGCGGCCGGTGAGCCGCTGGGCGATCTGTAGAAACATCTCGGTCGTCCGATGATTGGGAGACATCTCCGCGATCATCTGGCCGTTGTTGGCTGCCGCGCCGAAGATCTGCGGCTCGAACGGAATCGTTACGATGGGCGGGCTTTCGATTGCTTTGGCGAATTCGCTCGCATTGATCTCCGGCCGCTTGGGAACGCCGACCTGATTCAGGCAATAAAGCGGCATGCGGTC
>CAKZJK010000019.1 GCA_936942565.1 uncultured Caulobacter sp.
CGCGCAGGGTCAGGATCCAGTCGCCCCGCGCCGCCGACGCGCCAGCCGCGAAGCAGGCCGCGGCGTCGCCTTCGACCGGAACGAGGCGCGCGCCGCTATCCTCGACCAGAGCCTCGACACCCGGGCTGGAGGCGCCCACCAGGATCACCTCCTTGACCAGGCCATCCACGGCGGCGGGCACCAGCATGGCCATCTGGGCGGCGAGACCCTGAAGGTCCTCGGAAGTCAGCAGCACGACGGAGATCATGTCCCTGCTTCGCCAGAGGGCGACGCGGGGTCAAGCGGCAAAGCCTTGTTCAGCCGAACAAGTCCATCTGCGCTCCGCCCAGCACGGGTCGCCGGAACTGGCTACAGTCCAGCGGGGTCCACGGCTGATCCAGGCCGAACTTCTTGACCGCGAGGTGGAAACGCTGGCGCAGCACCTCGGCCACGGGGCCTTCGCCCGTCATCCGCTCGCCCCACCCCGCGCGATAGGTCTCGCCGCGCCGCACCTGACGCACCAGCGACATCACCCGCCGCGCGCGGTCGGGATGGTCGGTCTCCAGCCACTCCTCGAAGAGCTGGGCGATCTCGCGTGGCAGGCGCAGGGCGACATAGCCCGCGCCGCGCGCGCCGGCCTTGGCCGAGGCCTCCAGCACCGCCTCGACCTCGTGGTCGTTGAGACCCGGGATCGCGGGCGCGAACATCACCGTCACCGGAACGCCCGCCTCGGTCAGCCGCCGCACCGCCTCGATCCGCTTGCCCGGCGTGGCCGCGCGCGGCTCCATGCTGCGCGCCAGCTTGCGGTCCAGCGTGGTGATCGAGATCGCCACCCGCGTCAGCTTCCGCTCGGCCAGCCGCGCATAGATGTCGAGATCGCGCAGGATAAGCGCCGACTTAGTGATGATCGTGAACGGGTGGCCGTAGCGCTCCAGCACCTCGATCACCTGCCGCGTCACGCGCAGCTGCTTCTCGTCGGGCTGGTAGGGATCGGTGTCGCCGCCGATGTGGATCGTCGCGGGCGTGTAGCTGGGCTTGGCCAGCTCCTTCTCCAACAGCTCACCCGCGTGCGGCTTGAAGAAGATCTTGCTCTCGAAGTCGAGGCCCGGCGACAGGCCCAAATACGCGTGGTTCGGCCGGGCGTAGCAGTAGATGCAGCCATGGCTGCAGCCGCGATAGGGATTGATCGAGCGGTCGAAGCCGACGTCCGGACTCTGGTTGCGGGCGATGATCGTCCGCGACTTCATCGGCTGCAGCTCGGTCTTCAGTTGCTTGGGCTCTTCCTCCTCGCCCCAGCCATCGTCGAAGGCCTCGCGCTCGAGCGCCTCGAACCGCCCGGTGCGATTGGAGCGCGCGCCGCGTCCCCTAGGAACCGGGCCATTGGGGACCGCGCCCTTGATGTTCGTCGCCTGGGCCATGATCGGATCATGGCATGCAAATGGAACATTTCAAGAACATTTAAGCTGTCGCGAACGACGCTCGCCTTTCGCTGTCCCCTTCAGGCGCCGCGCGAGGTCTTCTCCGCCTCGGCGCTGACCCGGTCCAGGTAGACGCGGATGCTGGCGGCCTCGGCGGCGGTGTTGGCCAGGGCGATGGCCCGGTCGAACGCCTGGCGCGCCTCGTCGCGGCGTCCCGCCCGCAGCAGAAAGGCGCCCCGCGCGCCGTGATAGTGAAAATAGCCGTCCAGTCGCGCGCCCAGGGGCTCGATCATGGCCAGCGCCGCCTCGGGCCCGCGCACCTTGGCGGTGGCCACCGCGCGGTTCAAGGTCACCACCGGCGAAGGCTGCATGATCTCCAGCGTGGCGTAGAGCTGGTCGACGCCACGCCAGTCGGTGTCCTCGGGCCGCGCGGCCCGCGCGTGCAGGGCGGCGATGGCCGCCTGCACCTGATAGGGCCCCGGATCGCGCTTGAGCATCGCCTTGTCGATCAAGGCGAGCCCCTCGCCGATCATCTTGCGATTCCAGAGGCTTCGATCCTGATCCTCGAGCAGGATCGCCGCGCCGTCCGCGGCGAAACGAGCCTCGGCGCGGGCGTGTTGCAACAGGAGCAGCGCCGTCAGCCCCATCATCTCGGGCTCGGCCGGGAACAGTCGCAGCAGCAGGCGCGCCAGACGGATCGCCTCGTCGCAGAGGCCACCGCGCGCCTCCACGGCCTGGCCGCTGGCCGAATAGCCCTCGTTGAAGACGAGGTAGATCATCGCCGCCACGGCGGCCAAACGCTGCCCGCGCTCGACCGGCCCCGGCGCCTCGAACGGCGCGTCGCCGGCGCCGATCCTGGCTTTGGCGCGGGTGATCCGCTGCTCCATGGCCGCCTCGCCGACCAGGAAGGCGCGGGCGATCTCGCGGACCGTCAGGCCCGAGACGATCCGCAAGGCGAGCGCGATCTGCTGGGTGGCCGGCAGGTCGGGATGGCAGCAGATGAACAGCAGGCGGAGGACGTCATCGCGATAGTGCGAGCCATCGAGCCGCTCCGCCGCCTCGGCCTCGGCGTCCTCGAGGTCGGACAGCAGCTCCTCCGGCGGCAGCGGCGCGTTGCGGCTGGTCTTGCGGACGGCGTCGATGGCGGCGTTGCGGCCGACCATGATCAGCCAGGCGGTCGGGTCGCGCGGCGGTCCGTTCTTGGGCCAGGCCTTCAGCGCCCGCAGGCAGGCGTCCTGGAAGGCCTCCTCGGCGGCGTCCATGTCGCGGAAGTAGCGCAGCAGGGCCGCCATGGCCTGGGGCCGAGCGGCGACGACCGCGCCCTCGATCCAGGCCAGGTCGGTCATGCGCCGGCCTCGCCGGGGAAGAACAGCGAGATCGGCCGGATCTCGTACGAGCCGCCCGGGTTGGCCTTGCCCAGGTCCTTGGCGACCTCGAGCGCGCCGTCCAGGGAATCGCAGTCGACGACGTAGAAGCCCAGCAGTTGCTCCTTGGTCTCGGCGAACGGGCCGTCCAATACGAGCGGCGGATCGCGGTCCTTGCGCAAGGTGGTGGCGGCGGTGGTCGGCATCAGGCGCGCGACGGGACCCAGGCGCCCCTCACGGGTCAGGCGCTCCTGGACGACGGCGAGTTTTTCCATGACGGCGTCATCCTCATCCTTGGACCAGGCGCAAACGACGTCTTCTTGGTTGTAGCAGAGTATGGCGTAGAGCATCGCGGTCCTCGTTCCTTCCCTAGGACGGAAGACTATCTCCGCGGCCGACAGCCGGCCGAGACTTTTCTAGCCAAGCCCGCAAGCGACGCCGCACCGGCTCGTCATAGAGCTTCAGCACCGCCCAGGCGCCGGCCAGGATCACCGGGATCGCCACCAGGGCGAAGCCGATCGGATAGCCCTCGCCACCGACGGCCCGGAAGCCGCGCAGCATCAGCTCCCAGCCCAGCCAGTGCAGCGCATAGAGCGGATACGAGATCGCGCCCGACACCCGGCACAACACGCCCAGCTGGCCCGGAGGATCGCGCCGCCCCGCCAACACCATCAGCGGGAAGACCGCGCTGACACAGACGAAATCGTAGAGCCAGTTCAACGGCGTCCACGGGAAACTCATCACGGCCGCCAGCACGATCGCCAAGAGCCAGACCGGCGCGCTCCAGCTCGTGAAGGCCTGGATGCGATAGCAGCCCCAGCCCAGAAGGAAGGCGAAGATCGTCCGCGGAAAGGTGATGCCGAAAGTGCCGCGATCCCACCCCGTCAGCACCCCGCCCATGCCGTGCACGACATAGACCATGATGGGGATCAGCAGCACGATCATCAGCACGTGGCCCAGGACGCCCAGCCGCCGGATCGGGAACCAGGCCGCGCCGACGGCCAGCTCGAAGAACAGCGACCAAGCCGGCGGATTCAAAGGAAAAAGCGGTGAGAAGCCGTCGTCGCTGGCCCAGACGCGCGGGATCATCAGAAGGCCCAGGCCCAGCCAGCCCGGCACCCGCTCGCGATGCTGGATGATGACGGTGGCGCCCAGCAGCATGGTCAGCGCGATCAGCGGCCACAGCCGTATCAGCCGCTGGCGCATGAAGCCCAGCCAGCCAATCTCGCGGCGACCATAGGCGTGGGCCAGGACAAAGCCCGACAGACAGAAGAAGAAGTCGACGGCGAGATAGCCATGCGGGACCAGCCAATGGCGACCCGTCCAGCCGCCAACGTGGTAGAGCATCACGCCGAAGGCCGCGACGCCGCGCAGGCCGTCCAGCGCCTCGAACCGTCGTCCGGCGTTATTCTCCCGCAAGTGGCCTCCCCCGCTCCCTGTCCCTGCTTAACCGACAGGGCGGCGGAAGCAACTGGGCGCGGATCTACCGTTTCAGCGGGAGAAGACGCCGACCAGTTCGATGTGCGGCGACCAGACGAACTGGTCGACCGGCAGCACCTTCTCCAGCCGGAAGCCGGCCTCGACCAGGGCGCGGGCGTCCTTGGCGAAGGTCGCTGGGTTGCATGAGACGCTGATCACCTTGGCGACCTTGGACTTGGCGATCTCGACCGTCTGCTCGGCCGCCCCCGCCCGCGGCGGGTCGATGACGACGACATCGGTCTTGGCGAGCTCGGTGCTCAGCACCGGACGGCGGATCAAGTCACGCGCCTCGGCCTGGATCGGCTTCAGGCCCGGCGTCGAGCCCATGGCCGTCTTCAACGCCTCGATCGCCGGCGCGCTCATCTCGGCGGCGTGCACCGCGCCGATCTCGGCCAGGCGGAAGGTGAAGGTGCCGACACCGCAATAGAGGTCGGCCAGGCGGCTGGCGCCTTGCGCCTCGGCGACGGCGAAGTCGACCATGGCGCGCTCGGCGGCTGGCACGGCCTGCAGGAAGGCCCCCGCCGGCAAGGCGACCACCGCGGGGCCCAGCTTCACCAGCGGTTGGCGCGCGCCATAGACGGTCTCGCCGGCCAGGGTGACGCGGGCGAAGTCGCCCTCGCTCGCCGCCATCGCCGCCCGCATCCGGGCGTCGGCAGACAGTCCGCCGCTCTTGCGCTCGACGCCGGTCACGTCGATGTCCAGCCCCGTGCCGGTCAGGGTGACGTGCAGGGTCGGGGCGGACTTCGGATGCTCCAGGAACGGCTCGGCCAGGCGCGCCAGGGCGGGCAGAGCGGCGACGAGGCGCGGATCGGTGACCGGGCACTCCTGGATCGGCACGAGGTTCCAGGAGCGACGCTCCTTGAAGCCCAACAGCGCGCCGGCGCCCTTGGGTCCCTTGCGGGCGTGCAGGGCCACGCGGCGACGCGACGCCGGCGGCGCGGCGAAGGTCGGCAGGATCTCGGTCTCGAGACCTTCCATCGACAGCTGAAGACGCACCTGCTCGCCCTTCCAGGCGCGGTAGGGCTCGGCCGCCCAGTGCTGCAGAGCGCAGCCGCCGCAGGTCCCGAAATGGCGGCACGGCGGCGTCACGCGATCAGGACTGGCCGACAGGATCTCGGCGACCTCGCCCCGCGCACCTTCCATCTTGGCCAGCACCCGTTCGCCCGGCAGGGTCAGGGGCACGAAAGCCGCGCCCTTGCCCTCCGCGTTGCGGGACAGACCGTCGCCCTGGGCGCCGACCGCGTCGATCGTCAGTTCTCGCATCTCGTATCCGTTTCGACGCCGGGAATGGATCGCCCGGCGCGCAAGGGCCGTCCATACCGCGTGGGAAGGAAGCTGAATACCTCGGTCAGGCGTCGTTCATGTTGGCCACGCCATAGCTTGACCAACGGACGCACGGGGGTTCGCCCCCAAAATGACAAGCTCTCTCACGATCATGACCGCCACCAAGAGCAGGACCACCACGATGAAGACCGTTCTGGGCGTCACCTTCGCCCTCGTCTGCGGCGTTCTCACGCCAACCCTCGCCTCGGCCCAGGCCTACGGCTCGGGCGGCGCC
>CAKZJK010000020.1 GCA_936942565.1 uncultured Caulobacter sp.
TCGCTACGGCCGGGATGACGAGAGAGAATGAGCCCGGGTATCGGTCCCGCCCCTTCGCATTACGGCGAGTTCACTTTCGTCGCTACAAATGTAGCGCTACGAATGTAGCGAACCAGCCAGCGGAGGCCGCCCTTGATCGACGCCCTGCCCCGACGCGAACGCGAGGTCTTCGAGACGCTCTGCCGGCTGGAAGCCGGCACGACCGCCGAGGTCCGCGCCGCCCTCGCCGACCCCTTGAGCGATTCCGCCGTTCGCACCCTGTTGGCCCGCCTGGAAAGCAAGGGCCTGGTCGAGCGTTCGACCGGCGCGCACGGCGTCGCCTATCGCCCCGCCCAGGCCACCGAGACCGTCGCGGTCGGCGCGCTGCTCGGCCAGATCACCGATGGCGCCGCCGCGGCCAAGCCGGCCGCCGCCAAGAAAGCGCCCGCCGCCAAGGCAGCGGCGCCCAAGGCCGCCGCGGCGAAGGCTCCGGCCGCCAAGAAGCCTGCGACAAAGGCGCCCGTCAAAACCTCGCCCAAGTCCAAGTAGACCGTGTACTCTGCCCCCGTCGGCCAAGCTGGCCGGCGGGGTTTAGTCGGGTTCAAGGGCGTCCATGCGCGCACCGGTTATCATGGTCCACGGGGCCTTCTGCGGCGGCTGGACCTTCGACGCGTTCCGCGCGCCGTTCGAGGCCGCTGGCCATACGATTCTGACGCCCGATCTGATCGGCCACGATGGGTCCGGCGGCGTCGCCGGCGTCTCGATGACCGACTACGCGCGACAGATCGCCCGGCTTGTCGAAGCCTGCGAAACACCCCCAATTCTCATCGGCCACTCGATGGGCGGCCTCGTCGCCCAGATGGCGGCCGCGCGCGCCCGCGTTTCCAAGCTTATCCTGCTGGCTCCCTCCGCGCCCTGGGGCGTCAGCGGCGCGAGCCTGGAAGAAGCGGCCTCGGCCGTGAGCCTCTATGCGCTTGGCCCCTATTGGCTGCAGGCCGTCGCGCCGGATTACGGCGTCGTGCGCCGCTACAGCGTCGACCGCCTGTCTCGTCCCGCCCGCAAGGCGATCTTCGCCCGCATGACCGCCGAGAGCGGCCGCGCGCTGTGGGAGACGCTGAACTGGTGGCTCGACCCCTTCATGACCACCAGCGTGGCCGCTCCGGGCTGTCCCGTGCTGGCGATCGCCGGCGGTCAGGACCCGCCACGGTCCGCCAGACCGCCGCGCGCCTGGGCGGCGGTCTGGAAGTGTTCCCCGAGATGAGCCACTGGCTGCCTGGCGAGCCGGGTTGGGAGCGGGTCGCCGAGCGGTGCCTCGCGTTCATCGCGTCCGAGGGGCGGGCGGCCGCTTAGGCTGGGCGTTTCTATTGCGGGCTGAACACCTTTAGCCCCAGGATCCCCGCCACGATCAAGCCCAGGCATACGAGCCGCGCGGCGGTGGCCGGTTCCTTGAACAGCAGGATGCCGACGATCGCCGTGCCCACGGCCCCCACGCCCGTCCAGACGGCGTAGGCTGTGCCCAGCGGCAAGGTCTTCACCGACCAGCCCAGAAGCCCCATGGACAGCGCCAGGCTGATGGCGGTGAGAACGATCGGGATTGGCTTGGTGAAGCCCTCGGTAAACTTCAGGCCGACGGCCCAGCCCACCTCGAACAATCCGGCGATCAGGAGAATGATCCAGGCCACGACGAGCCCCTTCCCACAAAAGGCGGGGCCGTCCCCGGAAAAGCAAAAAGGCGCGGGGTCGTCCCCGCGCCTTCGCTAGATAGGTCGGTCTTGACGACCGGGCAACCAGATCAGCGGCTGTTGGTGCTGTACAGGATCTGGGCGCGCTCGAAGTTCTTGCCGACCGAGCTCTCGTCCAGCTTCTTCAGGCGCACATAGACCAGGCCCGCGTGGCCGCCGGCCCAGTTGTCGTCCCACGACACGGTGAAGCGGCGGAAGTCGCTGCCGACGGTCTGGTCGTTGCGGATCAGGCGCAGCTGCGGGCTGTTCTCCCAGGTCGCCCAGTCGTGCAGGCCATTGGCCAGCTCTTGAGCTTGTTCCGGGGTCTGCGCGTAGTCGATGGTGACCGTGCAGATGTTCTTGTTCGAACCCGGGTTATCCAGCGTGATGTTGAAGGGCTTGCCCAGGTCGAGGACCCACTGCTCCTTCTTCTTCTTCAGGCCGTAGTCCTTGACCAGCTGCGCGAAGTCGCCGCCGGCGACCTGCGGCTTGCAGACCTTGTCCAGCACGTCGAGCAGCTTCAGCGTCACCGGGTCGGTGGTCTTCGGACCGCG
>CAKZJK010000021.1 GCA_936942565.1 uncultured Caulobacter sp.
CGAGCCGGCCGAGCCGTTCGAAGCGCCGGTCCTGGCTCCGCCGGTGATCTCCGCCCCGCCGGCCGACGTCTGGGTCGAGCTGCCCGAGGTCGAGGAAGCACCGAAAAAGCCCAAGCGCGTCCGCTCGCGCGGCAAGAAGGCGACCGCCGAGGTCGCCGACGCCGACGCCGCCGAAGCGGTGGCCGAGGTCGTCACCGAATCGGTGGCTATCGTCCCGCCCGAGCCCGAGGCCGCCCCGGTCGTCGAAGCCGCGCCCGCGCCGCCCCCGGAACCCGAGGTCGTCGCCGAGACGGCGCCCGCCGCGCCGGCCGAGCCCGATCCGGCCGAGATCACCACGCCCCCGGAAAAGCCGCGCCGCGGCTGGTGGCGCCGGTAATCGACCGATCACGGCCCGCGCTTCTTGACCGAGGCGCGGGCCGAAATCGTCGTGGGGGACGCGCGGATCCCTTGTTCCCTCGCGCGGACCATCCAAGTTAGACTGATTGAGTTCGCGGGGGCGCGATCTGGAGATCATTCGATGACCTCGCGTCGAGGGCATGCCGGAAAACGCCGGATTGGGCGTAGGGTCAGCGCGGCGCTATCGGCGCTGTCGATCATCGCGTCCGGCGTCTCGGTTCCCCAGGTGGCCCAGGCCCAGGACGCCCCCTCCTTGATCCGCGACACCGAGATCGAGGAAATCCTGCACCACGACGCCGATCCGATCTTCGCGGCGGCGGGCCTGGACGCCAAGAACGTCCGAATCCTGATCGTCGGCGACAAGAGCCTGAACGCCTTCGCGACGCAGGGCCTGCAGATGGGCCTGAACACCGGCCTGATCCTCCAGACCGAGAACCCGAACCAGCTGCGCGGCGTCATCGCGCACGAAACCGGACACTTGGCCGGCGGCCACCCGATCCGCTCCGACGAGATGATGCGCGCCGGCCTCAAGCCGATGATCCTGACCATGGGTCTGGGTATCCTGGCGGCCCTGGCCGGATCGCCCGACGGCGGCGCGGCCCTGATCGCCAATTCGCAATACGCCGGCGCGCTTGGAGCGCTGGGTTACAGCCGTGAGCAAGAGTCCCGCGCCGACCAGGCCGGGGCCGGCTTCCTGGAAGCCACGGGCCAATCGGGTCGCGGCCTCGTCGAGTTCTTCGACAATTTCCGCTATCAGGAAGTCTTCGATCAGGCACGCCGCTACGCCTATTTCCGCAGCCACCCGCTGTCGTCCGAACGGATCGAGGTGCTGCGCAGCCGTGTCGAGCGCCAGCCCCACTTCAGCGCCGTCGATACGCCCGAGGACATCGCCCAGCACGAGATCATGAAGGCCAAGCTGGAAGGCTTCCTCAATCCGCAGGTCGCCTTGATGAAGTACAAGGAGACCGACGCCAGCTTCCCGGCCCGTTACGCGCGCGCGATCGCCTACTACCAGATGAAGGACCCCGATCGGGCGCTGAAGCTGATCGACGCCCTGATCGCCGACAACCCCGACAATCCCTACCTTTGGGAGCTGAAGGGCCAGGTTCTGTTCGAGTTCAACCGCATCGCCCAGGCCGAGGAGCCGCAACGCAGGTCGGTCCAGCTGAAGCCCGACGCCGCGCTGCTGCGCGTCAATCTCGGCCAGACCCTGATCAATCTCGACGACCCCGCCAAGGTCGAGGAGGGCGTCAGGGAGCTGAAACGCAGCCTTCTGAACGAGCCCGACAACACCGTGGCCTGGCGCCTGCTCGCCCAGGCCTATGACAAGCAGAAGAAGGACGGCGAGGCGCGCCTGGCCACCGCCGAGCAATACTTTTCGCTGGGCGCCGTTCGCGAGGCCCGGGTCTTCGCCATGCGCGCCCGGGAGCTGCTGACCAAGAACACGCCCGACTGGCGCCGCGCCACCGACATCGTCCTGGCGTCCCGCCCCTCCAACCAGGATCTGAAGGACCTGGCCAAGGACGGGGCCATGCAATCAAACCTCGGCCGCTAGCCGGCCTTTAATTCGAGACCTCCATGAACTTGCTCCGCCGCGCCGCGACACTCGCCCTGCCCCTGGCCATCACCGGTCTCGTGCTCGCGGGCTGCGAGCAGGCCAAGCCCGACAAGGCGTTCGGCGAGAAGGTCCGCGCCTATCTGCTCGAACACCCCGAGGTGTTGATGGAGGCCAGCCAGAAACTGCAGGAGAAGCAGGCCAAGCAGCAGGCCTCTTCGGCGCAGAAGGCCATCGGCCAGTACCGGCAGGCTATCGAGCGCGATCCGCGCGATGTGGTGATCAATCCGGCCGGGACCGTC
>CAKZJK010000022.1 GCA_936942565.1 uncultured Caulobacter sp.
CGTGCCGCGCAAGGTAGTGCACGACCTCGCCGCCGCCGGTGGAATGGCCGACATGGATCGCGTCCTTGAGGTCGAGCTTTTCGACCAAGGCCGCCACGTCGGCCGCATAGGTGTCCATCTCGTTGCCGGTGTCGGTCTGGCTGGAGCGGCCGTGGCCGCGGCGGTCATGGGCGATGACCCGGTAGCCCTTGTTCAGGAAGAACATCATCTGGGCGTCCCAGTCGTCCGACGACAGCGGCCAGCCATGATGGAAGACGATAGGCTGGGCGGTCTTGGGGCCCCAGTCCTTGAAGAAGATTTGCGCGCCGTCGTTGGTGGTGAAGAAGCCGCTGCTCATGGTCCCGATCCCTCTCCTGGGAGGCCGCCTGGCCCGTCCCGTTGTTCCGATGAGGAGAGAATGCCGGGAGGCTTTTGGCTCAGATATAGAAATGGTCGAAACCCATCGTTTCGGTTTTTGATCTATGTCAAATCCAGTTCCGGCGGCGGCGAGATGCGCCGGTAGCGCGCCTCCACGAAGCCGAACAGGCCAAAGGCGATCAAACCGGCCGCCAGGGCGCCCAGCACGAAGCCGCCGAAGGGCTGCCGCTCGACCGTCTGCAGGGCCTGCCCCCAGCTGCGGGCTTCGCTGGCCCGCGCCTCCAGGCCGGCCGAGACCAGGAAGAGGCCGACCGGCAGGGTGGCGAGGCCCCGCGCCGCGTAGCCGACCTTGGCCAGCGGCTCCACGCACCGGCGGAGGCTCTTGTCGCACGCCAGACGGCGGCCGAAATCCTGAGCCAGGCCCTGCGCGACGTTGCCGACGCCGAAGCCGATCACCACCAGGCCCGCCAGGATCAGCAGCCCGTCGCCGTGCGGGGCGCCGAGCACCGTGGCGGTGGTCTGTCGGAGGTCTTGGGTTTCGTCCGCCTCGCCAAGGTCCTCGAAGGCGTCCAGCAGTTCGAAGGCCGACAGCGCCAGGCCGCCATAGACCAGACCGCTGATCGCCTGGCCCGCCCGGATCGCCCAGGCCTTCATCGAGGTTCCGTGACGGTCGGCGTCGAAGACGGCCTGGATGCCTCGCCAAAGCGCGAAGGCCGTCAGGCCGCAGCCGACCGCGCCGATCAGCACCGTTCCCAACGGCCAAGCCGCCCAGGTCTCAAGCACGCCCTTGGCGCCCCGCGCCTGGGGGGTCAGATCCACCGCCGCGAGCAGAGCGATCGTTCCGAGGCCCAGATACACCAGGCCTCGCGCGGCGTAGCCCAGCCGGGCCGCCCCTTCGAGCGCGCGGGACATATCGATCCGACCGTGGCCGATCAGCCGCGTGGGAAACGCCAGAAGCTTGTTCAAGGGATCTAGAATCCCTCTTCGTGCGTGATGGCTGTCACTGCGGCGCGCGTGAACCGGACAGCGCGATAGACGGTCTGGGGCGGATCGCCCGACGCCTCGCCGCCGGTCGCGGCCAGGAAGGCGCTCCACTCGTCCTCGGGCAACAGGAAGCCGACGGTCTTGTCCGGCGCGGTGTCGATCTCTCGGTCGGCTTGCTGGCGAATGTCCATGGCGGCGCTCCTTCACGGGCACAACGCCCAGCGCCGCGAACGCGCTCCCAAACGCAAAACGGGCGGCCCCTTTCGGAGCCGCCCGCCGCGTTCGTTCCGGAAAGACCGGGCTTCTAGAGGCTTACGCCTCTTCGGCCGCGGCTTCCTTCTTCGACAGGTCTTCGCCGGTTTCCTGGTCGACGACCTTCATCGACAGCTTGGTCTTGCCGCGGTCGTCGAAGCCCAGGAGCTTGACCTTGACCATCTGGCCTTCCTTCAGCACGTCCGACGGCTTGGCGACGCGTTCGTTGCTGATCTGGCTGACGTGGACGAGACCGTCCTTGGCGCCGAAGAAGTTCACGAAGGCGCCGAAGTCGACGACCTTCACGACCTTGCCGTCGTAGATCTTGCCGACTTCCGCTTCGTCCGTGATCGACTTGATCCAGTCGATCGCGGCCTTGATCTTGGCGCCGTCCGAGGCCGAGACCTTGACCACGCCGTCGTCGTTGATGTCGACCTTGGCGCCGGTGGTGGCGACGATCTCGCGGATCACCTTGCCGCCCGAGCCGATCACTTCACGGATCTTGTCGGTCGGGATGTTGATGGTCTCGATCTTCGGGGCGAAGTCGCCAACGTCTTCACGCGGCGCGTCCATGGCCTTGTTCATCTCGCCCAGGATGTGCGCGCGGCCTTCCTTGGCCTGAGCCAGGGCCTGCTCCATGATCTGGGGCGTGATGCCGGCGATCTTGATGTCCATCTGCAGCGAGGTCAGGCCTTCGCTGGTGCCGGCCACCTTGAAGTCCATGTCGCCGAGGTGATCTTCATCACCCAGGATGTCCGACAGAACCGCGAAGCCGTCTTTTTCCAGGATCAAGCCCATGGCGATGCCCGAGACCGGACGGACCAGCGGCACGCCGGCGTCCATCATGGCCAACGACGAACCGCAGACCGTGGCCATCGAGGACGAACCGTTCGACTCGGTGATCTCCGAGACCAGGCGGATCGTATAGGGGAAGTCTTCCTTGCTCGGCAGCATCGGACGCAGGGCGCGCCAGGCCAGCTTGCCGTGGCCGATTTCGCGGCGGCCCGGGCTGCCCATACGGCCGGTTTCACCGACGCTGTAGGGGGGGAAGTTGTAGTGCAGCAGGAAGGATTCCTTGTAGGTGCCTTCCAGCGCGTCGACGAACTGTTCGTCTTCGCCGGTGCCGAGCGTGGCAACCACGATCGCCTGCGTTTCACCGCGGGTGAACAGGGCCGAGCCGTGGGTGCGCGGCAGGATGCCGACTTCGCCCAGGATCGGACGCACGGTGCGGACGTCGCGGCCGTCGATGCGCAGGCCGGTGTCCAGGATGCCGCGACGCACGACGTCGGCTTCCAGTTCCTTGAAGATCGCGCCGAGCTTTTGCGGATCGTAGCCGGCCGGATTGGTGTCCGACTTGCCCAACGCCTCGATGGCCTTCTTCTTGGCGTTACCGATCGCTTCGTAGCGGTCTTGCTTCTTGGTGATCTTGTAGCCAGCGGCGATGTCGGCGCCGACGAGGCCCTTCATCTCGGCCTTGATCGCGTCGGTGTCTTCCGGCTCGAACGCGAAGGGCTCCTTGGCGGCGTGCTCGGCCAGGTCGATGATCGCGTCGATCACGGCCTGCATCTGCTGGTGGGCGAAGTTGACGCCGCCCAGAACGATCTCTTCCGAGAGCTCCTGGATTTCGGATTCGACCATCATCACGGCGTCGGCGGTGCCGGCCACGACGAGGTCCATCTTGCTTTCCTTCATCTCGTCGAGAGTCGGGTTCAGCACGTAGGCGCCGTCGACCCAGCCCACGCGGGCGGCGCCGATCGGGCCCATGAACGGGGCGCCCGACAGGGTCAGGGCGGCCGAGGCGGCGACCATGCCCAGGATGTCGGGGTCGTTCTCGAGGTCGTGCTGCAGCACGGTCACGACGACCTGGACTTCGTTCTTGAAGCCCTTGACGAACAGCGGACGGATCGGACGGTCGATCAGGCGGGAGACCAGGGTCTCCTTTTCCGACGGACGGCCTTCGCGCTTGAAATAGCCGCCCGGGATCTTGCCGGCGGCATAAGTCTTTTCCTGATAGTTGACGGTCAGCGGGAAGAAATCCTGGCCGGGTTTCGGTTCCTTGGCGGAAACGACGGTGGCAAGAACCACGGTCTCGCCATAAGTCGCGATCACGGCGCCATCAGCCTGGCGGGCGACCTTGCCTGTTTCCAGGATGAGCGGGCGTCCGGCCCATTCGATTTCGACCTTGTGGGTTTCAAACATAGTTTGTCCTTCGTGTGTGCGCGAAGCCGGCCAATGGATGGCCGTTTCGCGTTGGATATGCACATCACGGGCAAGACAGCGGCATGTTTCCGGTTCGTCGGCCTATCCGCCGGGAAACACACTGCAATCCTGCCCCATGATGGGCTGGATGATTGTCGTCTCGGGTAACGGCCCTCCGATGCCCGATGTTCCGGATGATCCGGATGTGAAAACGGCGGAGGGGCATGCGCCCCTCCGCCGAAAGTTTTTTAGCGGCGAATGCCGAGAGCACCGATCAGCTTGGTGTAGCGGCCTTCGTCCTTCTTCTTGAGATAATCAAGAAGCGAACGGCGGATCGAAAACATCTTCAGAA
>CAKZJK010000023.1 GCA_936942565.1 uncultured Caulobacter sp.
AGCTCGAGAACCTGATGCGTCGCATGTGCGCGCTCTACGCCGAGGAGCTGATCACGGCGCGCATCGTTGATCGCGAGCTGCAGGACCATACGCCGGCGGTGCGCTCGGAAGAGGGTCCGGTCACGCTCTCGACGCTGGTGGAACGGCATCTGGCCTCGCACTTCGCCGATCAGCCCGATGGCGTGCCGCCCCCCGGTCTCTACGATCGCGTGCTGCAGGAGATCGAGCGCCCCCTGATCCAGCTCACCCTGTCGGCCACGCGGGGTAACCAGGTGCGAGCGGCCGAAATCCTGGGGCTCAACCGGAACACCCTCCGCAAGAAGATCCAGGACCTGGGCGTCGAGATGACCCGCGGCCGGCGTTAGGCTGAAGCTTTCTTAGCACATAGCTGTTGAATTCAGGGCACACCCCCTTAAACTCGGCGGCGATGGCTTCAGTGGCTTACGCGACGGGATCGGAAGCCCCGCCGGCCCGTTTCAGTCGGGCCTGGTGGCGCGAGCTTTTGCGGTCGCGCTACCTGATGGCGGGCGGATACGCGCTGGCCGTTCTCCTGACCGTGGCCGGTGTCGCGCTAGCCTCCTCACCGCCCAAGACCGACTCGATCAGCACCGCCAGCACGGTGATTCTGATCGTGCTGGGCTTCAATCTCGTCCTGATCCTCGGCGTAGCCACGATCGTCGGACTGCGCCTCTATGATCTGATCGACGCCCGCGCCAGCGACGAAGGCGCGCGGCTGCATCTCCGTTTCGTGGGCCTCTTCTCGCTGGCCGCCGTCGCGCCCGCCGTGATCGTGGCCCTCTTCTTCGGCGTGCTGGTCAATCGCGGCGTGGACGGCTGGTTCAGCCAGAAGGTCCAGACCGTGGTCGGCAATTCGGCCAAGGTCGCCAACTCGTACGTCGAGCAGCAGAAGAACTACATCTCCGAGCACATCGCGCCGATGGCCGCGGACCTCAACCGCGCCGCGCCAGCCATGTCGCAATCGCCGGTGGCGTTCGGCCACTACCTGGCGGGCGTGATGGCGGACAACGGCTTCTCGGCCGCCTATGTGCTGGACCGCGACGGGCGGATCCTGGCGCGGGCCGAAAGCGCCTCGGCGCCGCCCTTCCTGGCTCCGCCGCCATCTAGTTACCAAGCCACCGATAGCGGCGAGGTCAGCGCCCAGCGTTTCGTCTCGAAGGATCTCTTCAGGGCGCTCTACAGGCTCAAGGCGTTCCCGGACGGATACCTCTACGTCGTGCGACCGATCGAACAGGGCATCCTGAGCCACTTGATCGAGACCCAGGACGCGCTTCTGTCCTACCGAGACGCCGAGCGAAGCCGCGGCCGCATCCAGGCGATCTTCGGGCTCAGCTATCTCGAGACGGCGCTTCTGGTGCTGGTCGCCGCGATCTGGGTCGGTATCGCCGCCGCGAACTCCATCGCGGGACCGGTGGCGGACCTTGTCGAGGCGGCGGGCCGTGTCTCGGGTGGCGATCTTGACGCGCGCGTCGAAGCCGGGTCCGGACCGGAGGAAATTCGCGCCCTGTCCAACGCCTTCAACATGATGACCAGCGAGCTGCAGCTGCAGCAGGCCGCCCTTAGGGCGGCGAGTCTGGACGCGGAAGGCCGCCGACAATTCATCGAAACGGTGCTCTCGGGCGTCAGCGCGGGCGTGGTCAGCTTGGACGAGCGCGGAAGGGTCTCGGCCGTCAATCGGCGGGCGACCGCGCTTCTTGGCCTGCCGGACGACGCCTTGGGCGTCGATCTGATCACGCTCGCGCCGGAATTCGCCGTCGTCATGGAGGCGCTCGAGCAGAGCCGGCCCGACACGGATGTCGAGATCGACATCATGCGGGAAGGCGAGACCCGTCGCCTACGCGTTCGCGCCGCCGGCCATGTCGCCGCGGGCCTTGTTCTGACCTTCGACGACATCACCCGCCTCGTGGCCGCTCAGCGAAACGCGGCCTGGAAGGATGTGGCGCGCCGGATCGCCCACGAGATCAAGAACCCGCTGACGCCCATCCAGCTGTCGGCGGAGCGTCTGCGTCGAAAGTACCGCAAGGAGATCACCAGCGATCTGGAGACCTTCGACCGGTGCACGGACACCATCATCCGGCAGGTGGGCGATATCGGTCAGATGGTCGACGAGTTCTCGGCGTTCGCTCGGATGCCCGCGCCGCGTTTCGCGCCCGCCAACCTGACCGAGATGCTTCGGCAGGCGGTTTTCGCGCAGCGCTTTCAAGACGCGGAAATCGAGGTCCGCTTGGAAGAGCCTGGAGAGGGCGATGTCTGGGTGACCTGCGACGAGCGCATGATCGGCCAGGCGTTGACCAACATCCTGAAGAACGCCGGCGAGGCGGTCGGCGCGCGACGGGGCGCGAGTCCCGATCTACGTGGCCGGATCACCGCGATCCTGGTGTCGGACTCCGAGGACCTGTGCGTGACCATCGAAGACAATGGCGTGGGTTTGCCCGCCAAGGACCGTGACCGCTTGACCGAACCCTATGTGACGACCCGCGAGAAGGGCACGGGCCTTGGCCTGGCCATCGTCAAGCGGATCATGGAGGACCACGGCGGTGGCCTGGCCCTCACCGACGCGCGCGAGCCCCCTGGCGCGCGCGTGATCTTGAAGTTTCCGACGACCGCGCGTCTGTCCGCCGCGGCCCAAAGTGGCGTTGAGGAGATGATATGAGCGCCGACGTTCTGGTGGTGGATGACGAAGCCGACATCCGCGAATTGGTGGCTGGTATTCTCGAGGACGAGGGCTACGCCGTCCGAACGGCCGCCGACTCCGACCAGGCGCTCGCGGCGATCCGCGCGCGCAAGCCCGCCCTGTTGATCCTGGATATCTGGATGCAGGGCGGCGGCATGGACGGTCTGGAGCTGCTGGACATGGTCAAGGGGTTGGACGCCGATCTGCCGGTGGTCATGATCTCGGGGCACGGCAACATCGAGACCGCTGTCAGCGCCATCAAGCGCGGCGCCTACGAGTTCCTGGAAAAGCCTTTCAAGTCCGACCGGCTGCTCATGGTGGTGGAGCGCGCGCTCGAGGCCGCTGGCCTGCGCCGGGAAAACCGTCGCCTGCGCGCGCAGACGCTGTCTCCCGACGGCCTGATCGGCAAGTCGGCGCCGGCCCAGTCGCTGCGACAGCTGATCCTCAAGGTGGCGCCGGCCAACAGCCGCGTGCTGGTGTCCGGTCCGCCGGGCTCGGGCAAGGAGTTGGTGGCGCGTCTGATCCATGGCGCCAGCACGCGCGCTCGTCAGGAGTTCGTCGCGGTCAGCGCCGCCGGCATGGCTCCCGAACGTCTCGACGTCGAACTGTTCGGCGAGGAAGGCGAGGGCGGGCGTCCGCGCAAGATCGGCGTGTTCGAGCGCGCTCATGGCGGTACGCTCTATCTCGACGAAGTGGCCGACATGCCGCGCGAGACGCAAGGGCGCATCCTGCGGGTGCTGGTCGAGCAGCGCTTCCGTCGCGTTGGCGGCGATAACGACGTCCAGGTCGATGTGCGGGTGATTTCGTCCTCTTCGCGCGATCTGCGCGACGAGATCGCCGCCGGGCGGTTCCGCGAGGACCTGTTCCACCGCCTGAACGTGGTGCCTGTCCGCGTGCCGGGCTTGGCTGAGCGGCGCGAGGACATCCCCGAGCTGATCAACTTCTTCATCGAGCGCATCAGCGAGGCGACCGGGCTGCAACGGCGGCGACTGGGCGAGGACGCCTTGGCCACGTTGCAGGTTCAGACCTGGCCGGGCAACGTCCGCCAGCTCCGCAACAACGTCGAGCGCATGTTGATCCTGGCGTCTGGCGAGCCAGGCGACGTCATCACCGCCGAAATGCTATCGGGCGCGGATCAGCCCTCCGCCGGCAACGCGGGCGCCATCGGCGCCGAGCGCATCATCGCGCTGCCGCTGCGCGAGGCCCGTGAGCTGTTCGAGCGCGAATATCTGAACGCCCAGATTCTGCGGTTCGGCGGCAACATCTCGCGCACCGCCAACTTCATCGGCATGGAGCGCTCGGCCCTGCACCGCAAGCTGAAGTCCCTGGGCGTCGCCGGCGCCCGGGCGGAAGAGGAAGAGTAGATGTCGCGTTTCGCCTATGTGAATGGCCAGTTCGTCCGTCATGGCGAGGCGGCCGTCCATATCGAGGATCGCGGCTACCAGCTCGCGGATGGCGTGTACGAGGTCTGGGCGGTGTTCGACGGCAAGCTGGCCGACGCCGAGGGCCATTTCGCGCGTCTCTGGCGCAGCCTGGATGAGCTGAGGATCGCCCATCCGATGAGCCAGGGCGCGCTGACCCTGGTCCTGCGCGAGGCCGTTCGCCGCAACAAGGTGCGGGAGGGGTTGGTCTATCTGCAGGTCACGCGCGGCGTGGCGCGTCGCGATCACGCCTTCCCGAACCCCGCCGTGCCGCCTTCGGTGGTGATCACGGCCAAGTCGATCGATCGTGTCGCCACGAACGCCAAGGCCGAGAAGGGCGCCGCGGCGATCTCGGTTCCGGAGAACCGTTGGGCGCGCTGCGACATCAAGTCGATCGGTCTCTTGCCCAACGCCCTGGCCAAGCAGGCGGCTCGCGAGCGGGGCGCGGTCGAGGCATGGTTCGTCGATGACATGGGCCTGGTGACCGAGGGCGCGTCGTCCAACGCCTGGATCATCGACTCCGAGGGCGTTCTGCGAACCCGCGACACTAACGCCAATATCCTGCGCGGGGTGACCCGCTCGACCTTGCTCGAGGTGATCCGCGCGGCCGGCCTGCCGATCAGCGAAAAGCCCTTCACGATCGCCGAGGCCCAGGCCGCGAAAGAGGCTTTCATCACGGGCGCCGGCTCGCTGGTCACGCCGATCGTGCAGGTGGATGGGATCAAGCTTGGGGACGGAAAGCCCGGGCCGGTGGCAATGCGGCTCCGTCACGCCTATATAGCCCGGGCGCGCGAGAAAGCCGTCTGAAACCCGAGCGATTTTCGCCGGGAGCGTCGGTTGGTCGCGTGATCCCGCGGAGAATTTCGCCAGCGACTTGTCGCTTTCGGCGAAAAATCATCTAGCATGGATTTGTTTGTGTGGGGGGCGTGTGGCCCTCCGTGAACAATGAGAGGGGAACCCCCGATGTCTGCCGAGAAGAAGCAAAACCTCCAGGACACGTTCCTGAACAGCGTGCGCAAGTCGAAGACGCCGCTCACCATTTTCCTCGTCAACGGCGTGAAGTTGCAGGGCGTGGTCAGCTGGTTCGACAATTTCTGCGTCCTGCTGCGTCGCGATGGCCAGTCGCAACTGGTCTACAAGCACGCCATTTCCACCATCATGCCGGCGCAGCCCGTCCAGCTCTATGAGCCCAGCGCCGACTCCGACGACTGAGACGCTTGTCAAAATCCACATCCCGGTCGATTGACCACGCCGCGCCGATCCTGAAGGCGCTCGTCATCCATCCGGCGCGGCAACTGCGCGGTCAGGCGGCCTCCGAAGCCCGGGATCCCAATTCCCGGCTGGAGGAGGCTGTCGGCCTCGCGGTTGCGCTCGATCTCGATGTCGTGGAGGCGCTGATCGCGCCTCTGCGCGCCGTCACGCCCGCGACCTTGTTCGGCAAGGGCAAGGTCGAGGAGTTCGCGGGTATCTGCGAGGTCGAGCATATCGACGTCGCGGTCTTCGACGATCAGCTCACCCCGATCCAGCAGCGCAATCTCGAGAAGGCGCTGGAGGTGAAGGTCGTCGACCGCACGGGGCTAATCCTCGAGATCTTCGCCCGTCGGGCCCGGACCCGCGAGGGCAAGCTGCAGGTCGAGCTCGCCAGGCTCGACTACGAGCGCTCGCGCCTCGTCCGCACCTGGACCCACCTGGAGCGCCAGCGCGGCGGCACCGGCTCGACCGGCGGTCCTGGCGAAACCCAGATCGAAATCGACCGGCGACTGATCGCGGGCACGATCATCAAGCTCAAGAAAGAGCTCGAGGAGGTGCGGCGCACGCGGACCCTGCATCGCAGCGCCCGCAAGAAAGTCCCGTACCCGACGGTCGCCCTGGTCGGCTACACGAACGCCGGCAAGTCCACGCTGTTCAATCGGCTGACGGAGGCCGAGGTTCTGGCCAAGGACATGCTGTTCGCGACGCTGGACCCGACGCTGCGCACCGTGAAGCTGCCCGATGGACGCCCGGCGATCATGTCCGACACCGTCGGCTTCATCTCCGACCTGCCGCACGAGCTGGTCGAGGCCTTCCGCGCCACCCTTGAGGAAGTGCAGGAGGCGGATGTCGTTCTACACGTTCGCGACGTCGCCAATCCCGACAGCGAGGCCCAGGCTCGCGACGTCGAGACGGTGCTGTCCGAACTGGGCGTCACGCTCGACGGCGGCAAGACCGTGGTCGAGGTCTGGAACAAGATCGACCTGCTGTCCGAGGACGATCGCGAGATCATCGAGGGTCAGGCCCGCCGCGTGGGCGCCTCCCCCGTATCGGCCGTCACGGGCGAGGGCTGCGAGGCTCTGCTACGTCGGGTCGGCGGGCTGATCGACGACTCCCCGCCGGTCGAAATCCGCTTGGGGCCGCAGGACGGCCAGGCGCTGGCCTGGATCTATCGCAACGGTCGCGTGCTGGGCCGATACGACGGCGAAGGCGGCGAGGTCACCCTGATCGCACGCCTGGACGGCCAGGCCCTGGGCCGGTTCGAGCGCCAGTTCCCCGAGGCCAGCGTCGAGCCCGCCGCGACCTAGTCCTTCGCCTTTTCGGCCGCCTTGGCGTCGTTCCAGAGAGCGTCCATCTCGGCGAGGTCCGACTGGTTCGGCGTCTTGCCGCGCCGCGCCAGTTCGGTCTCGATGAAGCCGAAGCGGCGGGTGAACTTGGCGTTGGTCGCCCGCAGGGCGTCCTCCGGATCGACGTCCAGTTTTCGAGCCAAGTTCGCGCAAACAAACAGGATATCACCCAGTTCCTCGCGCGCCTTGGCCATGTCGCCGGCCTCGATCTCGACCGCGATTTCCTCGGTCTCCTCGCGCAGCTTCTCCAGCACCTCGGCCGCCGAGGGCCAGTCGAAGCCGACTCGGGCGGCGCGCTTGGTCAGCTTCACGGCTCGGGTGAGGGCGGGAAGGCCCGTCGGCACGTCGTCGAGCACGCCGGTCTTGGCCTTGGCCTGGCGCTCCTGGGCCTTCAAGGCCTCCCAGCCCTCGACCTGGGCCGAGAGGGTCTCGTAGGCGTGGTCGCCGAACACGTGCGGATGGCGACGGATCATCTTGTCGGAGATCGCGGTCGCGACATCGTTGATGTCGAACGCGCCTTGTTCCTCCGCCATTCGCGAATGGAACACCACCTGCAGCAGCAGGTCGCCAAGCTCCTCCTTCAGGTCGGAGAGGTCGCCGCGCTCGATCGCGTCGGCGACCTCATAGGCTTCCTCGACCGTGTAGGGCGCGATCGTCGCGAAAGTCTGCTCCAGGTCCCAGGGGCAGCCACCGTTCGGATCGCGAAGCTTGGCCATGATCTCGACCAGGCGGGCGATCGGCTCTTGGTCTTCACTCGGCGGGGGCGACGAAGGCGTTGGCGTCAGGGGCATTGGGATCCGGCTGGGCTGCGGGCTTGGACGAGGCCTCGGCGGCATCCCGCGCCGCGAGCTGGCGCTGGATCTCGGCGAGACGGTTCGCATCCAGCGGATAGCGCATCATCACCGCCGCGACCATCAGTCCCAGCGCCGCCGGCGCGAAAGCATAAAGGCCGATCAGCGCCGCGTCGCCGGCGGGGGTCGGCGTCTTTGGATCGAAGCCCAGCGCGCCAAGGATGATGAAGACGCCTACGGCCAGGGCGTAACCCAGCTTCAGGGTGCCGGTCACGATCGCATAGAGCAGGCCGGTCTTGTCGACGCCGGTGAGTAGCCGCTCCTCGTCGCCGATATCGGCCATCATCGACCGGACCAGCAGTTGCGCGGCGGAATAGGGCAGTCCCGCCAGCACGAGGACGACCATGCCCAAGACCACTTCCCCGGGCGGCATGAAGACCGTCGCCAACTGCACGAACGCGTAGAGAACCGAGGCGACGGCGAGCGACCGGTGCTTGCCGATCCGTTTGGCCAGCATGGGCCAGATCGGCGCGCCGGCCAGGGCGGCGATGAAGTAGATCAGCAGCAGGATGCCCGACTGGGTCTTGTCGAAGCCCTTCATGCGCTCGAAGAAGAACAGGAACAGCGTGCCGGCGATGCCGGGCGCCAGGCCCATCAACAGATCAGCGATCAGCAGGCGTCGCACCGAGGGGCGGGCCAGCAGGCCGAAATACTGCTTCAGGCCGGTCTTGCCGTGTCGGGGGGGCGCGGTGGGTTCACCCACCGTTGTCACCGCCAGCAAGACCGCGAGCGGCGCCAGCAGCACGATGAACCAGCCCATGGCGGCGATGCTGTCGAGGTGGTCGCCCTTGAACACGCCCGTCACGATCGGCGGCAGGCACAAGACCAGGATCATGCCGACGACATTGGCGCCCTGCCACCAGGCGAAGACACGCGAGCGTTGCTGATAGTCCCTGGACAGGACCGCTCCCCACGAGGTCTGCGACAGCACGACCATCGAATAGCCGATATAGACGACGGACAGCCAGAACCAGAGGTAGACGGCTCCAACGCCAGGCTTGGCCATGAACAGGGCATACGAGCCGACCGCGATGACTGGCGCGCCGGCGGCCAGCCACGGTCGGAAGCGACCGAAGCGCGACCGCGTGTTGTCCATCAGCCCGCCCAGGACCGGGTCCAGAAGCATGTCGAGCAGCTTCACGATCAGGAAGGCCGCCCCGACCGTGGTCAGGGAAAGGCCGAGCGACGTGACGTAGTATTCCGGCAGGTAGACGACCAGGGGCAGGCCCATCGCCGCGATCGGGACGGCCGGCACGGCGAACCTGGCCAGCGTCCATGACGATCTACGCTCCGTCATCGCCTTACTCCTCCCGCGCCGTTGCTCGCGCTTCGTATCCGACCCGAGACGGTCATTTCAAACAAGTGTGCGAGGATTGTTCGCCAAGCGCTAGCCCGTTCTAGCATCGGACTCGTGGCGCCGCGCTTCACGCGATCGCTCGCTGAAGGGATGGAAAGGGACGCGGAGCGCCGGACAACGTCCGGAAGAATTTGATAAATACCGTTTCGACGAAGCCCGACGCTCCGCGCGACCGTTATTCGCCAGCGTCCCGTCGGGTGGCCCTGTTCAGGCCTTACCGGGACCCGGGCGTCTCGGTTTCCCGAGGCTCCCAGCGGTCGGAGAGGACGAGCCACTACAGGCTAAGACACATCCCTTTGCCTCCAACCACGCCGACGGCGGGCGGGTGAGCCCAGCAAGCCCAGCCCCGGACCGTCCGAGTATCCCCCTCGAACCTGTCCCCGCTCGATCGCCCCCCGCCGCCACGATGGTCGCTGGCCATGCGCCCTTTCCTCGCGACGAGGTGACTCAAGGATAAGGGCGGTTTCAGCGCGGATGATCCAGCGGCGTGTAAAAGTCGGAAGCCGTTGAAATCGTTGTGTTCAATCTCGCCAACTCCGAGCGTTCAGCCGCGCCAATTCCCTCTCTCGTGGAGAGAGGGTTTCCCTTTTGCTCGGCCCGCATCCGATACGCCATCACCGCCGTATGCCCCAGCCGCTCCACGAGCCGCCAATTGACGATCGCCCCCAGCGGCGCGCCGACCACGGGCAGGAACTGGGCCAGTTTCGCCAGATCGATGTGGTCGCGGTACTGCTGCTGGAAGGCCCGCCAGTCGAAGTCGTCGAGGTGGGCCGGATGGGCCTTGGCGTCCCAGTCCTGCATCGCGTCCATCACCGCCGCGCGGTGCTCGGCGTCCGAGAACGCCAGCTCGAAGATATGCAGGATGAACAGGCGCTCGCTCAGCGCCTGCCCGTCGTGGCCGAAGACGGCGGCGATCTCGAACAGCAGCTTGATCTTGAAGCTCATCAGCAGCGGGAAGTCGGCCGCCGCCGCCAGGAAGCCGCCCAACCCGGTCACCCCGCCCTCGACGGCGGCCGTCTTCTTCCAGCCGTCGATCGCCTTGGCCGCCAGGACCCGCCGCTCGTCCAGCGACAGGCCAAGGCGCGCCGGTCATGAAGTCCGACCCGACCAGCATGCCGCGCGTCATACCCTCGATGGCCGTGGTGATGGCGGCGTGGACCTTCTCGGGGATCATCCCATTGATCCGCCGCTGCGTCGCGCGCGCCAGGCCGTTGAACGGCCCCGGCGGCCGCAGGACCTCGTCGCGCCAGGCCAGGATATCGGGAGAAAGGGGCATGGGGTTGAGATAGTCCTTCTCCCCCTGCGGGAGAAGGTGTCGCCGCCAGGCGACGGATGAGGGGTCGTACCGCCCTCGCCCAGAACCCCCTCATCCGTCCCGCCGCGCGGGCCACCTTCTCCCGCAAGGGGAGAAGGGTTTAGAACCGCCCCATGACCAACGCCCAGCGCCTGACCCTGGTGCGCGCCGCGCACACGGTGATCTATGTGGTGATGGCCGGCGCGTCGCTGGTCGTGCTGGCGGCCGGGATCACTGGCGCGACCGGCCCCTGGCTGTGGATCGCCGCCAGCCTGGTCGCGGCCGAGAGCGTCGTGTTCGCCGCCTGCGGCTTCAAGTGCCCGATGACGGCGATGGCCGTGAAGTACGGCGCGACCAAGGACGGTGCCTGGGACACCTTCTTCCCCGAAGCCTGCACCCGCCACACCTTCCGGGTGTTCGGACCGATCATCCTGGTGGGGTTCGCGCTGCTGGCGGCGCGGTGGGGGATGGGGTGAGGCTTGCCCGCGCCTTCTCCCGTGTCATCCCGGCCGAAGCGTAGCGTAGAGCCGGGACCCAGGGGTGGCCCGCACGGCGTTCCCGCCCCCCTGGGTCCCGGATAGCCTCTACGAGGCTTCCGGGA
>CAKZJK010000024.1 GCA_936942565.1 uncultured Caulobacter sp.
TGTCGCCGAGCGGGATGTCGACGTGGCCCTTCACGTCACGACGGTCGAGACTGCCGATCACGCCTTCGATCTTGCCGCCGAACGCGTCTTTCGGCTGGTCCGTGGTGATGATCACCGCGCCGCCGATGGTGTTCTTGCCAAATAGCGTGCCTTGAGGTCCGCGCAGAACCTCGATGCGGCTGACGTCGAAGGCGTCCAGCGTGCCGCCGATGGAGCGAGCGTAGTAGACGCCGTCGACATAGACCCCGACGCCGGGATCGCTGAAGATCGCGAAGTCGTTCTGCCCGACGCCGCGGATGAACACCGTGGCGTTGTAGTTGCCGCCGCTGAGCGCCGCGGCCCCGTCGAAGCGGATGCTGGGCGCGAACTTGGCGATCTGGTCGACGCTTTCGACGCCACGGCTCTGCAGGGCCTCGCCGCCCAGCGCCGTGACGGCCACGGGGGTGTCCTGCAGGCGCTCCTCGCGCCGGCGGGCGGTGACGACGACTTCCTCGATCTGGGCGGTGTCGCCCGTGCTTGTGGCCTGAGCTAGGGCCGGCGACGCGGTCGCCTGGACCCCCGCGACCGCGCAGACCAGCAGGCCGCCGGCGCGCAGGCGGCCGGAGACGTTCCCAATCCTGGGCATTTCTTTTCCTCCCTGAGTACGTCGATGACCATCGAGCGCGAGCGCCCCCAGCCGTTCTGATTGTTATGCGTACTAACTATTTCAGAGCATGATTGTATGCCATGTGCAACAGCGTCCGAGGCGGCGCCGCGCATTCAAATAACGATGTGTGGCGAAAGGGCCGCGCCCGCGTCGGGCCCGCCCTACGGACGCGCGGGGGCGCGCTCCGGTCGCTTGACCGAAGCGCGTCTCTAGCCGGCCGCCGAGGGCGCGAGTCTAGTTGTCGGTCGCGGCCGATCGCGCGCTGAGCCAGAGACAGACCGCTCCGCCCGCGGCCAGGATCGGGAGCAACGCCAAGAGCACCTGGCTGGGCGCGCGACCCGCTCCGATCAGCGACGCCGCGAGCAGGGGGCCAGCCGCCGAGCCGAGGCGGCCCATCACCACCGCCGCTCCGACGCCGGTGCCGCGCAGGCGGGCCGGGTAGAAGCTCGGCGCCATGCCGTAGACCGTGGACTGCACGCCCGAGATCGTGGCCCCTAGGGCCGCGCCGACGAAGAGAAAGACCACCAGCGAGGGCGGGGCCACGGCGGCGGCGACTAGCGAGGCGGCGGAGGCGCCGAAGACCGCCAGGATGGTGAGGGGCCGTCCCTTGGGGTGATCCATCAGCCACCCCGTCAACACGCTTCCGGCGGCTCCGGCGAGATTGAACGCCATCTGGACAAGGCCTGCGTCGGGCCGGCTCAGGCCCTGGCCGATCAGCAGCGACGGCAACCAGCTGAGCAGCAGGTACATGATCAATAGCGCCAAGAAGAAGGCCAGCCACAGCAGCATGGTCGTCAGGCCGCGCCCCCCGCCGACGACGGCTTCGACGAAGCCGGATTTTTCGTCGGAGGCGGCGGCTGGAGAGGCCTTGGGCGGGTTGGGCAGCAGCGGAATGGCTAGCGCCAGGGCCACCAAGGGACCCACGCCTCCGACATGGAAGATCATTCGCCAATCGGACGGATCCGCGCCGGCCAAGCTGACCAGGCTGGCGACCGCGCCGCCGCAGGGCAGGCCGGCATAGAGGAAGCCGACGGCTCGGCCGCGCAGCCGAGGCTCGACGCTCTCGGCCACGATGGCGATCAGGTTGGGCAGGGCGCCGCCCAGGCCGACGCCGGTCAGGAAGCGCGCCCAAAGAAGGCTGTTGAGATCGGTGGCCAGGCCGGTCGCGATCGACAGCAGGCCAAACACCGCGACGGAAAAGAGCAGGGTCGTCTTGCGGCCCAACTGGTCGGACAATCGCCCGCCGATGGCCGCGCCGAGCATCAGCCCGAACGTGCTGACGCTGAAGAACCATCCCAGAGCGTCGGGACCCAGCCCCAGGTCGGGCGCCAGCCGAGGCGCGGCGACGCCGGCGGACTGCAGGTCGAAGCCTTCGAAGACGGCCAGAAGGCAACAGATCGCGACGGCGACCAGATTGTTACGCGGGCGCGCCGGGTCGTTCCCATTGTGCATGGACTTTCCCCCTGTGGTTTCCTTCGCGCTCTCCGGCGCGATTTTTGATATGTGTCATAACTATTATGAAGTGTCGCCTCTATTCGCGACCGGTCGGCGCGAATCCGGTCGTCGTGCTAGACAAGACCGCACACGAGAAAGACGCGTCGATGACGAGCGCTGCGAAACGCAAGGCGGAAGCCGAGGCCACACCCTCGCTGGGCGGTCTCGAGACGACGGTGGGCTTCGTCCTTCGCCTGGCTCAGGTCGCGGTGTTCAAGGACCTGCTGGCCGCGCTCAAGCCTTTCGACCTGCGGGTCACCGATCTGTCGGTGCTGCTGGTCATCGAAGCCACGCCCGGACTTCAGCAGCGCGCGATCGGCGACATGCTGAGAATCCAGCGCCCGAACCTCGTGATCATTCTGGATCAGCTTCAGGCGCGAGGCCTGGTGCGACGCGATCCGGTCCCAGGCGATCGGCGCTCCTACGCCCTGTCGATCACGCCCGAGGGGGCCGCGCTGCTGCGGGGCGCCAAGGCGGCCCACGCGGCCCATGACCGCAAGGTTCTGGAGGCCCTGGGGGATCTCGAGAAAGAGCGGATGCTGGCTGTCCTCGAACGGATCGCCGCCATCTAGGCGAAGCGATACGTCGGCTCGCGGATCGTCATGATCTCGCCGCGTTCAAATGGTTTGCAAGGCAAACAATATAATATAGAAACAAATAAAAGCGCCATCCAAGGCGCGCTCGGCCGCCGGCCTCTGGAGGAAACCATATGTCTGACGCCGCGCGCGGGGGCGCCGACAAGGCCGAGGCTGGCGCGACCGCCAAGATCGTCTGGCGACCCTACCACATCTATATCGTCGCCCTGCTGTTGCTCATCACGATCTGCAACTACCTCGACCGGATCGTCCTCAACGTCCTTCAGGAACCCATTAAGCGCGAGCTAGGGCTCAGCGACTGGCAGTTGGGCTTGCTCAGCGGGCCGGCGTTCGCGTTGTTCTATTCGGTGGCCGGCATTCCCGTCGCGCGGTTGGCCGAGCGGGCCAACCGCGCCCGGCTGATGGCGGCGGTGGTCGCGGTCTGGTCGACCATGACGGCGCTGTGCGGCGTCGCTCAGGGCTTTGTCCAACTGCTGCTGTTCCGCGTGGGCGTCGGCATGGGGGAGGGGGGCTGCCTGCCGGTCAGCCACTCGCTGCTGGCCGACAACTTCAGCATGCGCCAGCGCGGCATGGTGATGTCGATCGTCAGCACCGCGCCGTCCTTCGCCACCATCCTGGCGCCGATCGTCGGCGGCCTGATCGCGCAGCACTGGGGCTGGCGGGCCGCCTTCCTGGTGGTTGGGCTGCCGGGCCTTGTGCTGGCGCTGCTGGCTTGGCTGACCCTGCGCGAGCCCCGCGACCACGTCGAGGCCGACGCGCCGGCCAGGGTCGAGGCCAAGTCCAATTCGACCTTCCTGGCCGACCTGGGCGTGCTGCTGCGCAACCCAGCCTTCGTGATGCTGGTGATCGGCGGCGCCTTCATCGGCCTAGCCTATAACGGCGTCACGGTGTTCACCGTCTCGTTCATGATGCGGACGCATGGCCTGACCCTGGCCGAGGCGGGCGGCGTCGTTGGCCTGGGCGGCATGCTCGGCCTGGCCGGCACCTTCCTGGGCGGCTTCGCGGCGGACAAGCTGGCCGACGCGCGGGGCCGCTCCTACGTGCTGGTGCCAGCGGTGGGCGGGGTGCTGACCTGCCTCTTCTATGGCCTGGCCTTCGCCCAGGGCAATTGGGCGCTGGGCCTTCCGCTGCTGCTCGCCGCCTCGGTGGCCTACAATCTCAAGAACGGGCCGATGTACGCGGCCGTGCAGAACATCGTGCCCGGCACCATGCGGGCAACGGGCGCGGCGGTGTTCATGTTCGGGGCGACGGTGATCGGCGGCATGACCGGCCCTCTGATCGCCGGCGGCGTGAGCGACAATGTGGCCGGCCGCGCCTTCCCAACCGCTCTGGGCGTATTCCACGCCGCCTGCCCGGGCGGACGCGCGGCCAAGGGCGCCGCCACAGAGGTCGCGCAAGCCTGCGCCCAGGCTTCGGCGGCCGGGCTGCAAACCGCCCTTGTGGTGGTCTCGATGGGCTTCCTGCTGGCGGCGGGCTTCTTGGTGCTGGGCGCGCGCTGGCTGAAGGCCGACGAGCCCACGGCCGTCTGAGGCGCTACTGCTCGCTGTCGACGAAGCAGCGCTTGTAGAGCTTGTCGAGCAGGGTGTGCAGAACCTGATGCTCCTGGTCGGTGAGCGCCGTCTTGATCGAGGACTCGTTGACGTGGGCCAGGGCGCGCATCTCTTCCAGGGCCTTGAGGCCGACCGGCGTGGCGAACAGCAGGTGGCGTCGGCGGTCGGTCTTGGAACGCTGCCGCATCGTCCAGCCCAGCCGCTCCATGTTGTCGAGAATGGCGACGATCGTGGCCTTGTCGAAGCCGACCTCGCGCGCCAGCGTCTTCTGCGACAAGCCTGGATTGGCCGCGATCAGGGCGAGCGCCGAGAAGGCGCCTGGCCGGATCTCTTCCCGATCCAGCAGCGCGTTGAACGCCCGCGACAGGTGGTTCTGTATCCGGCGGATGCGGAAGCCGACCAGATCGTCGAGCACGCCCAGGGAGATTTCTCCCCGGGGCTCGTCATCTTCAACGGACGCGATGGGCTCGGCCTTGGCGGTCATCGGCTGTCTTGTTCTCCGGCGGCTGAATACTTCCTCGTCGATTTGGTCCGTCGCGGTCAATGGGCGTGGGTCAAGCGGCCGAGAACACGACGCGCTCGCCGTCCCAGGCGAACTGGGTTTTGAGCCCGGCCTTCTGGCTGATCGCGGCGACATAGTCGGCCACCGCGCGCCCGCGCGCGTCATCGCCAAGCGGCTCCGGCTGCCCGGTTGGCGTCATCCAGATCGGCCGGAAGCCTGGGCTGATCAGGCCGTCGGCGCCGACATGGCAGGCCGCGACCATGCCGTTCTTGGCCTCGGGGTGGAAAGGATACAGCGGATAGTCCGGATCCGGCTCGAAACCGAACAGCACCTTGCGCTTCTCGGCCCAGGCGCGGCGGACGGGATTGTCGTTGCCCTCGGCCGTCAGGGCGCGGGTGACGGTCACGAAGTTGCCCAGGCCATGGAAGATCGGCTTGCCGCGCCACACCTCGACCCCGCGCAGGATATGCGCGTGGTGACCGATCACGATGTCGGCCCCGGCCTCGATCGCCTCCCGAGCGACGGTCTTCTCGTACATCGCTATGTGGGCCGGCGTATGGACCACGCCCTTGTGGAAGGCCACGACCAGCACGTCGACCTGGCCCCGGATCGCCGCGATGTCGGCCTGCATGGCCTCGACCGTCTCGGGATCGGCGAACGTGTAGACCTTGGGAGGCCCGCCCGGATTGGCGTTTTCCAGCTCGTAGTGGGTGATGATCTTCAGATAGGCGCAGCCCGCGCGCTTGGGCCCGGCCCAGCCTTCCTTGGGCCCCACGCAGTTGTAGCTGAGCAGCCCCACGCGGACACCGCCACGGGACGCCACGGCGGGCCGACGCGCCTGCTCCAGGTCGAGACCGGCGCCGGCGCTGACCAGGCCTTGGCTGGCGAGGTTGGCGATCGTGTCCTCGATGCCCTCGCCGCCGCGATCGTGGATGTGGTTTCCCGCCAGGCTGACCATGTGAAAGCCAGCGCGGCCGACCGCCCTCAGGTTCTCCGGATCACTGGCGGGAGCCGGGATGTCGCCGACCGACTCCCGACCTCGCGTGGTGTGCGGAACCTCGACGTGGCCGATCAGCAGGTCGGCCTGCGCGAGCAGAGGCCGCGCCTTGTCGAAGAAGAAGTCGGCGTTCGGCTCGTCCAGCACGAGGTCGCCAGTCATGTAGAGCTTGAACGGCGCGGTCATCACGGCGCGCTCCGCGTTGGAAGGATGACGCTGGAGGGCGTGTCGCCGCCGGTGTGCAAGGTCAGGGTCGGCGGCGGCGAGGTCTCGATCCGCGCGCGCTCGCGCGGCTCGGCGCCGCTGATGGCGATCCGCACCCGGTGACCGGCCTTGAAGACGTAGGACACCGCCAGCATGTCGAACGACACCCGCACGGGCTCGCCGGCCTTCAGGGGCTGGTGGTCCTGGGTCCAGGCGCGACGCCAGGGCGTGCCGATCGTGTCCCAGGGGGCGGCCACGACCTTGCGCAGCGAGGCGCGCTGGCGGCCCTCGCTGACCACGGTGACCGAACCATCGGGCGCGACGTCTTCGAGATAAGCGAACACGGGCTGTTCGGGCGCGGTCGAGGAGATCCACAGGTCCGCCAGCGGCGAGCCGGTCATCTCGGCGTCGGATTTCAGGACCGGGCCGCTATAGACGAAGCTGGCCTTGGTCGGATGGCACGGCTGGGCGAAGGGGCCCCAGTTGGGCTGGACCGGATCGGGCGGACAAGTGGGGGCGTAGTCGACCGTGACGCTGCTGGCAGCCGCCTTGGCCGCGGGCTTGGCCTTCAGCGCGCCCGCGTCGAGGAACAGCGCGTCGCGCGCGTCGGGACGCGGCCAGCGGTCGGTCGAGCGCCACTCCTGGCCCTTGGGCGCGCCGATGGTAAAATAGTGGATGGGCGCGTCGGTCTCGATCCCCGTCGCCTCGCCCTTCAGATAGTGGTCGAAGAAGCGCAGTTGCTCGGCGCGCAGGTCGAAGCCGTTGTTCAGGCAGTGCCGCCAAGGGCCGATCACGATCCGCGCCTGGCCCGGCAGGTTGGCCTGGGCGATCAGGCCCTCGGTGCGGAAGTCGTCGTACCAGCCGCCCTGGATGTAGAGCGGAACGTTCGAGGCCTTGAGCTGGCTGAGATAGGCGCCGATGCTGACCTCGCCCCAGAACTTGGCCATGACCAGCGGCGACCAGCTGTCGCGATAGGGCATGGACTTCATCAGCTCCAACAGGTTGGTCGACTTCTGATGCTCCTCGGCCGCCTGGCGCAGCAGGACGCGGTCCTCGTCGCCCTGCACGGGCGTGGCCTTGAGGTCGTCCTCGAGCGTGCGCGTCGGTCCGGTGCCGTATTGCGAGATGATCCCGCCGCGCGTGTGGCCGTCGTATCGCTCCCAGGCGAAGCAGCCGGCGAAGGCGGCCTTCAGGTGGGGCGGGCGGGCGATCATGGCGTGCATCACCGCTTCGCCGGTGTTCGAGCAGCCGTACATGCCGATATGGCCGTTGGACCAGGGCTGGGCGGCTAGCCACTCGGTGATCTCGTAGGCGTCGAAGCCTTCGGTGAAGTCCTCGTAGCCGCGCCGAACGCCGAACGAGGCGCCGTTGCCGCGCCGCGCCACGATCGCCACCACGTAGCCGGCGCGCGTCAGGTCGGTCAGGGACTGGGCCGCGCCCGTTTCGCGCACGCCCGATTTCTCGATGTCCAGCGTGTGATGCCAGATGACCGGCAGGGCTGTGTCCACCGGCTTGCCGTCCACTGCCGGACGATGCAGCGAGATCGCGATCTTCGTGCCGTCGCGCATGGGCATATAGAACGAGGTCGCCACCTGCTGCGAATAAAGTTCCTTGGGGGCGTAGGCGCCGAAGTTGGACGGCGGCGCGGCCATGGCGGGCAGGGCGGCGGTGGCGGCTGAAAGCGCGGCGGCGAGGGCGATCGCTGAGGACTTCATACGAGGCTCACTGAAAAAGAAGCGGCGGGCGAACCTGAGCTCGCCCGCCAAAGGTGTTCCCGGGGGGAAAGTCGTCGATCACCAGGCCTTGCTGATCTCCACGGAGACGAAGCGACCCAGCGGCGATGCGGCCTGGCTGTCCCACGACAAGGTGCCGTTGATCACGACCGGCGGATCCTTGTCGAACAGGTTCATGACGTTGGCCGAGACCCTCAAGTCCTTGGCCCAGCCGGCCTCGCGCTCGAACGCGTAGGACGCCGTGGCGTCGAAGATCGTCTGACTCTTGACCTTCACGTTCGGCGTGACGGCGGTGTTCAGGTAGCTGTCGGTGTAGTTGGCGAAGACGTTGGCCGACCAGCCGCCCGAACGCCAACCGACCGCGCCGCGCACGCGCAGGTCGATCGGGTTGCCGAAGGTGTCCAGCACATCCTGCCAAGGCGCGTTCGCGGCGGTCTTGCGTTCCAGTTTCAGGATCTTGGCGACCTCGGTCGACACCGTCCAGTCGCCGACGGGCGTACTGAAGGCGTAGCGGACCGAGACGTCGAGACCGCGCTGGTCCAGCTGGCCCAGGTTCTGGCGGCGACCGTCGATCAGCACGTTGATATTGGCGACTGGCTCGACGGGGTTCTGCAGGTCGGGGCTGGCGAGGGCGGCGGCGACCAGGGCGTTGAAGGCGGCCGTCCCCGCGGCGTCAGAGGCCGCCGGGCGGCGCGTGACAAACGCCGCGTAGACCGAGCCGCTGGCCAGGGCCGTGTTCGGCGTCACGTCGATGCGATTGTTGTAGAGGATCTTGTACCACGTGGCCGAAACGTTGAGGCCGCTGATGGCGCGAGGCTTCCAGTCCAGGCCCGCCGACCAGGTCTTGGCGGTCTCCGGACCCAACTGGCCATTGCCGCCGTTGGTGAAGATGCCGCGCGTGACGCCGGTGGACGAGGTCGGGTCGGTCAGGTTCTGGATGAAGATGTTCTTGATCTGGTCGGCGCTGTCGATCAGCGACGGGGCGCGGAACGAGGTGCCGTAGGTGGCGCGAAGCGTCAGGTCCGAGATCGGCGCGTAGATCACTCCGATCTTCGGGTTGGTGGTGTTGCCGAAGTCGGAATAGTCCTCGCGGCGGCCGGCCAGGGACAGTTCCAGGCGCCGCACGCCCGGCAGGGCGTTCGACGGGCCGACGATGGGCACGAACAGCTCGCCATAGAGGGTTTTGATGTCGCGGCTGTTGCGCACGAGCTTGTAGGTCGCCGCGCCGCTGGCCAGGACGTTGGTCGCCTCCAGCGTCTGCTTGAAGCTGTTGTCGTGGTACTCGGCGCCCACCGCGACGCGGACCGAGCCCGCGGGCAGGTCGAAGATCGGACCGTCCGCCTTGATGGAATAGTCCTTGGCGATGTTGGTGCCCCACGTCGCGCGGTTGGCGTCGATGATGTCGAGCAGTCGGGCGTTGTTGGCGCGGTTGAACGTGCCGTTGCCGAACGGATTGAACGCCGTGGCGGGGTCGCTGCTCGCCAGCGCGGCGGTCAGGGCGGCGTTGTTGAGCACGTTCTTGCGGTCCTGGAAGCCCCGGCTGACGCTGTGGTCGGCATAGGCGGCGATGCGCCATTGCTTGCCCAGATCATAGTTGAAGCCGATGGCGTTCTGCTGGGCGTTCTCGAAGCCCGTCGAGTTCGGATCGGCGTCGTCGGTCAGGCGGTATTCGACCGTCTCGGAGGTCTGGCCCGCGGGCGAGACGAACCAGGGGTTGGTGTTGCGCACCGTCAGGCTGAAGAGCGCCGGCGGCGCGGCGAGGTTATATTTGCGGCGGGTGTAGAAGCCCTCGTACCAGACCTCGGCCTTGTCGCCGACCTGCTGGTGGACGTTGAACAGGATCGTGTTGCGGTTCTGCTTGGGCAGTAGATCGGAGGCCGCCCCCTCGTCGTAGCGATTGGCCGTGCCGGCGACGAGCGCCGACGGATTGATCCCGACGCCGTTGCCGGCGGGCAGGGCGTACCGCACCCCGCCGATGACGATGTTGCCAGGCGCGGCGGTGAAGGGACGGGCGTCCGTGCCGCCCCGCGCGGTGCGGTTCTGGCTGGCGAAGTCGCGATCCGCTCCCGACAGATGGCCGCGCTCGTTATGTTCGAACGAGAAGAACAGCTCGCCGGTGTCCCAGGTCTTGCCGAAGGTCTGGCTGTACTGCTTCTGCGAGACGTTGTCGGCGAAGCCGTAGCGGAAGGTGGTCTCGCCACCGTCGAGCGAGCGGCGCGTGATCAGGTTCACGACGCCGGCCACGGCGTCCGACCCGTAGATGGCCGAGGCGCCGTCGGTGACGACTTCGATGCGCGCGACGGCGGACGTCGGGATCTGGTCGAGATCGCCCAGCGCCTTGATGATGCCGTTCGGCGCCAGGCGGCGGCCGTTCAGCAGCAGCAGGGTGGCCTCGGGGCCGACGCCGCGGAGATTGGCGGTCCGAACGGCGGTGGAGTTGGCCGCGGCGTCCTGCGCCCCCCCGTTGAAGCTGTTGCGGCTTTCGTCGGCGCCCAGGTTCAACACTTGGGGCAGCATGCGCAGCGCGTCGCTGGGCGTACCGGCGCCGGAGGCCTTAAGGTCCTGAAGGCTCACCCCCACGGTCGGCGAGCCGGCCGCCGCGACGCCGCGGATGCTGGTGCCCGTCACCACGATCTCCGAGACAGCCGTGTCTTCCACGGTCGAGGGTTGTGGCGCGGTCTGCGCCTGCACCGCCGACGCGGCCGACCAAGCGGCGACCATCATGGCGAGATGCGAGACGCAGGCGTGGCGTGAATTGGTGGTCTTCATGGCGGCCCTCCCGTGCGCCGTCCGGCGCGCCCGCCGTCGGCTGTTCTGTTTTCGGCCGAGCGAAAAATCGTTCGACTGCAAATAGTATGTTACACAAACAATTAGAATTTCAAGTGGGCCTGCGAAAAATCAAGAACGGCGTTATGGGTGGGGCTCGCATCCCTCGGGAAGGGGCGTCCCGATTTTGGGGACTGTCTGCCAGAGATATAGTTTGTAATCCAAACTATTTATTGACATGCGCCACTTGCCCTCCCTGAATGGACGGGGGAGGACGTCTGGGGTTCTGGTTCGTCGTTCCGCATTCTCAAGCTCGACTTGTAGCAGGACAATTCCGTGACCGATGCCGCCGCCGACACCCGTCCTCGCCCGCTTGAGGGCCTCAAGGTCATCGACCTGACCCGGGCGCTGGCGGGACCCTACGCCACGCTGCTGCTGGCGGGG
>CAKZJK010000025.1 GCA_936942565.1 uncultured Caulobacter sp.
CATCTCGCGCCGGGCGCGCCAAGGCGCATCACTCTCCGCCCAGACCCAGGCACGGCCGACAGCGGGACGCTGACCGGGACGATCCGGCATCTCGGCCACGCGCAGGCGATCAGCTTCTGACGGGTCCGTCAGACGACGGCGATGTCATCGACCGAGAAGGTGGCGACCGTAAGCCCCATGATCAGCGCATCGCCACCGGCATCGCTGCCGATGTGCAGGCCATCGGTCTCGTCTTCGACCGTATTGTTGGCCACCAGCAGGTCATACCATTCCTGCGCGGTGTCGACGCTGCCGAAGGCGGCAAACACCAGGTGGTCGGTGCCATCGACGAAATCCCTGACCTCGACCGAGGCCGCCAGCGTGCCGTCAGCATTCGCGCCGCCCGACCCGTTGGTGTTGGCGCCGAGGCCGAACTTGTCCGCACCCGCGCCACCGGTCATCTTGATGGCAAGCGTGGTCGTGGCCAAGGCAAACAGCGTGTCGTCGTCGGCACCGCCATCGAGCGAACCGCCATCGGCGCCGGCCGACAAGGTGTCGTTGCCGCCATCGCCATGCAGCGTAGCGTAGATTCCATCGCCCTCGCCGCCGTCCGACATCGGGTCGTCGCCCGCACCGCCATAGAAATGACCGGCATAGCTGACCTCGAACGTGTCATTGCCTGTGCCGCCGCGCACGCCTTCGATGTCGATCAGCGTATCCGTGCCACCGGCTGATTTGACGACTTCGGCGGTGAAGGAATCGAATGTCACGGTGACGGAGGTCGAAAACAGCGTGTAGTCGGCGATGTCGCCCGTGCCGTCGCCGCCATCGATGACCAGCAGATCGAGACCGTCGCGCGCGAAATCCTCGAGCACGGTCCGCAGGGCGTCGCGTCCGAAAGGCTCGGCCAACCGCACGCCCTCGGGCGTCGGCCCGGGCGGGTTCATCCGATTGCCGTGGCTCTTCGGATTACGGATGACCGCGATGCGACTCATTTCGACAGCCACGATTGGATCGAGCCCTTGGGGGCGGCCAGGCCTTGAAGAATCTGCGCGGCGTGCACCAGGAAGCACACGGCGGTCCAGATCGCCACCAGCGTGAAGCCGACGTCCGGGCGACCAATCAACGCGCAGCCCGTCATCAGGATCAGGTTCGGGTTCCGACGGGCGGTGATCAGGCGGAAGAAGCTGTCGAACGGCCGCCAGGCGTGCATCTCCAGCTTGAAGAGGGCCAGGAAGATCCCCTCCTCCACCCGCTGGGCGACATAACCGCCGATGACGATCGCCAGGCTGAGCGCCGGATAAGGGATCGACTGCCCGACCGCGTAAACGCCGACGAACCAGGCCCACCACCAGAAGGGCGGGTGCAGCAGGTCGATGCCGTGATCGAAGACATTGCCCCACTTGGACGAGGTCAGGGTCACCCGCGCCAGCTTGCCGTCGACGGTGTCGAGGAAGGTCATGATCCAGGCGCAGACCAAGCCCCAGCCGAACTGGCCGTGCCAGAACAGCCAGGTGGCCGCCAGGGTCAGCAGAAAGCCGATGAAGGTCACCTGGTTCGGCGTCATCTTGGCCAGGGCGCACCAGCGGGTCACGACGCGCGCCGGCGTCGGCCAAACGTACTTGGTGACGAAGTCCGTCACGCCCTTGTAGGAGCCCTGGAACAGGCGCTTTTCGACCGCGCGGACGGTTTCCGGCGTCAGGCGCTCCAGCACCGGCGGCTCGCGCTTGCGCAGGGCGCTGTTGTACGCCGAGCCCAGCTCCAACGCCGTCAGCCGCGTCAGGCGCGGGTCCAGGCCCGAGGGGTCCTGTCCGGCGGCCAGGGCCTCGGCGACAGCGTAGGCCAGATTGGCGGGCGCGTGGACGGCCACCGCGCGGCCGGTCTCGTCGACCAGAACCGCGCCTTCGCGGCCGGTCAGGGCCTTGATCAGCGACTCGTCGAACACCCAGCCGGCATCGACCGCGATCACCGGATGCGAGAGGTCGACGGCCGGCGTCTCGATCAGGCCCAGCCGGCGGTAGATCCGCGACAGCCGCTCGCGCGAGGTCATGCCCCAGATGCGGCCGCCAGCCTCGCCGACGGTCACCGCGCGTGGGCCACCCGTGGCGGCCGTGTTTTGAATTTCAGCGCTCAAGAACCGATATACCCCTTGAAACCCGCGCCGATTGATAAGCAGCTTCGGCTGCTTCGACCAGAACGACCCGAAAGAACTTGCCCATTTACCGCATCGCCCATCTGTCCGACCCCCATCTGCCGCCGCCGCCCGGCGCGTTTGGGTGGAAGGACATCTTCACCAAGCGCCTTCTCAGCCGCATCGCCTGGCGCAAGAAGCGCAAGGTTCATCGGCCCGAGGTGCTCGCCGCGTTGGTGGCGGACCTGAAGGCCGCCGCGCCCGATCATGTGGTGATTAGCGGCGATCTCACCAACTTCGCTTCGTCCACGGAGATTTCAGCGGCCCGCGAGTGGCTGAAATTGCTCGGCGAGCCCGCCGACTTCACGGTGAGCCCCGGAAATCATGACGCGCTGGCCGGCGCGGGCGGCCATGAACGCTTCGCCATCTGGGCCCCCTGGCTGGGCGACAAGGGCGAAAGTCATTTCCCCCAGGTACGGGTGCGCGGCCCTGTCGCGATCTTCAACCTGTGCTCGGCCACGCCGACCGCGCCGCATCTGGCCACCGGCCGTCTGGGCGAGGAGCAGCTGCGAAAACTGGACGCGGCCCTGGCCGATCCGGCCTACGCGGGCTTGTTTCGACTGGTCGTTCTGCACCACCCGCCGCACGAGGGCGCGGTCTCCAAGCGTAAGTCGCTGGATGATCGTCACGCCTTGCGCGAGGTGCTCCAGCGGCGCGGCGCTGATCTCGTCCTGCACGGCCACGCCCACGAGGCGCTGCTGGGCGCTCTGCGCGGCCCGGACGGCGCGACGATCCCCGTGCTAGGCGTTCCATCCGCCTCGGCTCGTCCGAACCGGCATGGTCCGGCGCGGTGGAGCCTCGCGCGGAAGGCGGCTTCGACGTGCGGATCGTCGCGCGGGGGATCGAAGCGGGCCGCGACCGCCTGACCGAACTCGGCCGCTTCAACCTGGCGGACGCCGGGGCTCAGCGCGGATAGCGGATCTTGATCCGGATGGTGTTGTCGCCCGGCTTCACCATGAAGCGGGCGGCGTCGTACGCGGGCTTGGCGTACCTGGTCGGCGCGTCGTTCGAGAAGCCATAGCCTTCCGTCGGCATGCCCAGCGTGTTGCGGTCGAACTCCCGGTCGGCGTTGGCGTCATGATAGGCCTCGACCGCGTAGGCGTCGGCGACCGGCAGGTTGAAGCAGGCCTGGGTCATGGGCGCCGAGGTCTTGACCCGATGACGCAGCAGCTTGCCGCGCGGCGCCAGAAACCGATCCGGATCCGACGGATAGACCGTGATCGCCACCTCGCCGGCGTTGGAGCGCAGCGCTCCGACCTGCACGATCAGACGCACGTCGCCCTTTCGGCCGACGCAATCCTTGTCGGTCAAGGGCGCGGGCATTCCCTCGGCGCGCGCCGAGCCCGCCGCCAAAGTCGCGAAGATCGCGCCGATGAGAACGGATCGTGCTTTCATCTAAAACGCCGCATCCCTATTGTTACGCCCAGGCGACACGAGCCTGAAGTTCCCGGCTTTCTCATGACCAATCCCACCGCCCTGGCGTTCGGCTATCCCGGTTCGAAGGTCGCGGAGACCGATCACTGGCTGATTCTGGTCCGCCCCAAGCAGCCGACATTTGGGTCTTTGGTGCTGGTGTGCAAGGAAGCTGTCCAGGCGTTCTCCGAGGTGAGTCCCGCCGCCTTCGCCGATCTGCAAGTCGCGATCGCGGGCATCGAGCGTCTGCTGAAGGGGCAGGTCGACTATGAGAAGATCAATTACCTGATGCTGATGATGGTCGACAAAGACGTCCACTTCCACGTGCTGCCGCGCTACGCCGAGGCGCGCGAGCACGACGGCCAGTCCTTCCCCGACGCCGGCTGGCCCGCCGCTCCGGCGCTGGGATCGGCCGTGGAGCTGTCTTCCGACGCGGTCGAGCGGCTCGCCACCCGCTTCGCCAAGGCCTGGGTTCAAGCGTGAGCGCCAAGGAAATGTCCGGTGGTCCGGTGCGGCTGATCGACCGTTACCTGTTGCGTCTGCTGTTCTGGCCGCTGGTGGGCTGCCTTGGCGTCACAGTGGTCGCCCTGCTGCTGGAGCGCATCCTGCGGCTGCTGGACGCCCTCTCGCAAAGCAGCGCGCGCTTTGGTTATGTCGCGCAACTGGCCGCCAATCTGGTGCCGCACTATCTGGGCCTGGCCCTGCCGGTCGCCTTCTTCGTGGCCCTGTTCATCGTCATCTCGAAGCTGTCGGACGGCTCCGAGATCGACGCCCTTTTGGCCAGCGGCCAGTCGCTGGAGCGGATCGCCCTTCCTGGCGGTCGGCCTTTTCCTTAGCGTCTTCAGCCTGATCGTCTTTGGCTACATGCAGCCCTACAGCCGCTACGCCTATCGCGCGGTGATGCACGCGGCGATCAACGCCGGCTGGAACGGACGCCTAGCGGGCGGCGCGTTCATCGACGACAAGGGCTCGCTGCTGACCGCCGACAGCGCCGATATCGCCGGCCAGAACCTGACCCGCGTCTTCATCCGCCGCCTGGACGCAAAGGGCCAAGAAGAGATCATCACCGCCGCCTCGGCCAACCTGAAGATGGACGCCAACGGCAAGACGGTGACCATGGACCTGCGCGACGGTCGTCGGATCGCCCGCGACGCCAATGGCGAATACCGCAACCTGGCCTTCAATAGCCTGACCACCCAGACTCCTCTGGCCGCGGCGGCCGTGCTGCTGCGCGACCGCGGCGGCGACGAACGCGAACTGACGCTGGGCGAGTTGGCCAAGCAGGCCAAGTCGCCCAATCCCGTGGTTACGAAGGGCACCCTGCTCAGCGAGCTCTACGGACGCCTGGCCCGCGCGGCCTTCCTGCCGTTCCTGCCGTTGCTGGCCTTCCCGCTTGGCCTGGCCTCAAAGCGCGGCAATCGAGCGCCGGGTCTGGTCATGGCCGGCTTGCTGCTGCTGGCCTTCCAGCACGCCCTGCTGCTGGGCCAGAGCCTGGCCAAGGCCGACAAGGTCGCGGCCGGGCCGGCGATCTGGATCCCGTTCACCCTGTTCTCCGGCTTCGCCGTCTGGCTGTTCCTGGGCAGCCGAACCCGGCCGGGCGACACACCGGTTTCGCGCCTGGTTCGACGCATCAACAACCTGGTCAAACGCGTGCTCCAAGCTCTGCCCTTGCCGAAGCGACAACCCGCATGAACCTGCAGCTCTATGTCCTGCGGACGGTCGCCACCCGCATCCTCGGCGCCGCGCTGATCCTGATGTCCATCCTGCAGATCCTGGACCTGCTGGACGTCACCACCGACATCCTCGACCGAGGCCTGGGCATGGCGGGCGTGGCCTACTACGCCGCTCTGCGCCTGCCGCGCCTGTTCGAGCAGGTCGCGCCGATCGCGGTTCTGGCCGGCGGCCTGTTCGCCTTCTCGCAGCTGGCCCGGGAGAGCGCCGTGGTGGCCATGCGCGCCAGCGGGATCTCCGGCTACCGCATCGTGGGCATGGCCCTGCCGGCCGTGATCGCCGTCATGCTGCTGGACGCCCTGTGCGGCCAGGTTCTGGCGCCGCGCGCCGATCCGACCTTGGCCGACTGGTGGAGGAACACGACCCCGGTCGCCGAGCGCAAGGCGCCGTCGCCGCGCACCTTCCGCGCGGGAGCCGATCTGGTCATCGGGAACGACGCGTCGGCCGACGGGCGCCAGATCACCGGCCTCACGATCTTCCGCCGTGACAACAAGGGCATACTCGTCGAAAAGGTCGAGGCGTCGAAGGCCCGTTACCAGGCGGGCGCGTGGACGCTCGACACCCCCGTGACGACCCGTTTCGCCGGTGACCTGGCCCAAACCTCGACAGCGGCTTCGACCAGCTGGCCAACCGCCCTGCGACCGCAAGATATCCAAGGCCTGTTCGGGGACGACAGCGCCCCGACCGCGGCCTCGGCGCAACGCGCGCTGAAGAACGGCGGCTCGGACCGGCCGGAGAGCTTCTACGCCACCCACTTCCAGTCGGCGTTCGCCAGCCCCTTCGTCTCGCTGGTCATGCTGTTGCTGAGCGCGCCCGTCGCACTCGCCAACTTCCGTAGCGGTCAGGGCGCGGTCCTGCTGACGGCGGGCCTTGGCGCCGGCCTCCTCTTCCTCGTCGCGAACGGGATGCTGACCGCCTTGGGCGAGTCCGGCGCCCTGTCGCCCTTCCTGGCCGTCTGGGCCGCTCCCGCCATCTTCGGCGCGCTGGCGGCGCGCACCTTCTTGGCCCTGGAGGGGTGATGCCTTTCGACTCCACGAACGCCGATCTGCAGGTCATCCCGGTCAAGACTCCAGCGGAGCTGAAGCGCTTCATCGCCTTGCCCGCGCGGCTGAACGCCAGGGATCCGAACTGGATCACGCCGCTTTTCATGGAGCGGACCGAGGCCCTGACGCCGAAGACCAATCCATTCTTCGCCCACGCCGAGGTGCAATTGTTCCTGGCCACGCGCGGCGGCCGCGACGTCGGGCGGATCAGCGCCCAGATCGACCGTCTGACGCCGCAACCGACGCCCGGACGCCTGGACGGCCATTTCGGCATGATCGCCGCCGAGGATGACGCAGCGGTATTCCAGATCCTGTTCCGCGAGGCCGAGGACTGGCTGCGCGCTCGCGGCCGCACCCACATCGTCGGGCCGTTCAACCTGTCCATCAACGAAGAGGTCGGCCTCCTGGTCCACGGCTTCGACACGCCGCCGATGATCCTGATGGGCCACGATCCGGCCTATGCCGGCAAGCGTATCGAGGAGCAGGGCTACGCCAAGGCCAAGGACGTCTTCGCCTATCGCGCCGACGAAACCGGAGACATTCCCGAAATCGCCCAGAAGCGGGTGAAGCGCGGCCTGCCGGCGGGCGTGGTCCTGCGCCAGCTGGACATGAAGCGCTACGACGAGGAGGTCCAGACCCTGACGGACATCCTCAACGACGCCTGGAAGGACAATTGGGGCTTCACCGCCACCACGGAGGCCGAAACCGCCCAGCTGGGCAAGGCCCTGCGACAGGTAATCGACAAGCGCCTGATCTGGTTCGCGGAGATCGACGGCGAGGCCGCCGGGGTGGTGGTCTTCCTGCCCAACGTCAACGAGGCGATCGCCGACCTGAACGGCAAGCTTCTGCCGTTCGGCTGGGCCAAGCTGTTGTGGCGCCTGAAGGTCAAGGGCGTGAAGTCGGCGCGCATTCCGCTGATGGGCGTCAAGCGCAAGTTCTCGGCCACGCAGCGCGGCCGCATGCTGCCCTTCTGGATGATGAAGGCCAGCCGGGATATGGCGATGAGCTTGGGCTACAATCGCTACGAGATCTCGTGGGTCCTCGAGGACAACAAGGCCATGTGCCACATCGCCGAGAACGTCGGCGGCACGCACTACAAGACCTATCGGATCTACGAGAAGGCTCTGTGAGCGGATTCAAGGCGCTGATCCTGGCCGGATCACGCGGCGGCGAGGTCGATCCAGCCGCCGCCTACGCCGGCGTCGCCCACAAAGGCCTCATCCAACTCCAGGGCCGCACGCTGCTCGATCGGGTGCTGAGCGCCGTCAAGGCGGCCGGGGCCGAGCCGATCGGCGTCTCGGCCAATGACGAGGCGATCCGCGCGGCGCTCGCGGGCGCCGGTGTGAAGGTCCTGCCGCCCGCCGCCGGGCCCAGCCAGAGCGTCGCCGAGGGCGCGGCGACCCTGGGCTTCCCGCTGGTCGTCACGACGGTGGATCACGCGTTGCTGAAGCCTGAGTGGATCACTCAGTTCGTGGCGGACACGCCGGACCACGCCGATGTCGCCGTGCTGCTGGCCTCCGAGGAGCGCGTCCGCGCGGCCGCTCCCCAGACCAAGCGCACCTATCTGAAGTTCCGCGACGGCCGCTATTCGGGCTGCAATCTCTTCCTGCTGCGCAACGAGAACGCGCTGAAGGTGATCGCCGTCTGGCGCCAGGTCGAGGCGCTGCGCAAGCAGCCCTGGAAGATCGCCGCGATGCTGGGGCCGAGCTTCCTGGTTCGTTACGCCCTGGGCCTGCTGACCCTGGACGACGCCGTCGCCCGCCTGGGCAAGCTGGCCGATGTCAAAGCCGCCGCCGTGCGGGCGCATGACGGTCTGGCCGCCGTCGACGTCGACAAGCCTTCCGACCTGGATCTCGTTCGCGAGCTGGTCGGCGAGGCCTAAACGGCCTCCGCCTCCTTGGCCGCCCATTGCGCGGTCAGGGCCCGGTTGCGCACCAGATCCTCGGGGAAGTCCATCTCGGCCCATTCGAGGCCCTCGATCGAGCGCACTCGAACGGCGTCGTGGTTCTGGGCGATCTCGTTGATCACGCTGAGGTACCAGCGCTTCAGGCCTTCCGGCGTGCGCATGATCGCTTCCAGCGTTTCGATGAACAGGGCCGAGCCCTCGGCGTTGAAGCGCAGGAAGCCGATCGACTCGGCGTCGTACTCGGTGATCGTCTTGCCGATGGCCTTGAGGGCGTCGCCCTCGGTCAGCACCTTCATGTCGTCGGCGTCGTAGCCGCCCGTCTTGCGGTCGACGGTCACCGTGATCGGCGCGTCCGGAGCGCTGATCAGGCGTTCGGCGATCGCCGGCTCGAACAGGGTGTCGCCGTTGAGGATCATGAACGGACCCGCGCGCATCTCCTCGCGCGCCAGCCAGCAGGTCGCGAGGTTATCGGTCACGCTGTAGAACGGATTGTAGAGCGTGCGAACGGTCATGCCGGGCAGCGACAGGCGCGCGACCTCGGCCTCGACCAGATCGCTCCGGAAGCCGGTGACCACCACCGCCTCGGGCACGCCCGCCTGATGCAGATGGCGCAGCTGCCACTCCAGAACTGTCTTGCCGGCCAGCTCCACCAGGCACTTGGGCCGATCATCTGTCAGCGGCGACAGCCGCTTGCCCTGACCGGCGGCGAGGATGAGGGTCTTGACCGGCTGCATGACGTTCTAAAAATCTCGCTGGATCGGGGCTGGCTCAGCCCCCGAAGGAATCGTTGGACCGCGAACCGGGCGGTCGCGAGGGCATAACTGAGCACGAACCGGCCTTGGGGCAAGTCCGCGCGCTCCCTCAAAGCCGCGCGCCTGACGTCGCGCAAGCCTCGTCGGACTCTTTTTTGGCCAAAACGATCAATCGGCAACGGTCGACTTCGCTTAGTCGTCCGCTGAAATCGCCACGCGCCATGGTTCAGCTTCGGTTCAGCTTGACCTGAAGATTGTGTGGAGGATCGACGGCCTTCCCCTTCCGGAACCTGAACCATTCCACCATATGCCCATTGTCATATTCGGGTGGGGGCCTCGGACTTAAGACCAGGAGGCGTCGTGCAGCGCGCGGAAAGAAACATTCGTCAGCCCGCTGAGGAAAGGCCCGCCGAGGGCCTTCGCCTCGCCCTGTTCTCCGGCAACTACAATTACACCCGGGACGGCTCGAACCAGGCGCTTAACCGCTTGGCCGCCTATCTCATCGAGGCGGGCGCCACGGTCCGCGTCTATTCACCCACCACCGACACACCGGCTTTCGAACCCGCCGGCGACCTCGTTTCCGCGCCGTCCGTCGCCATCCCGGGGCGAAGCGAATATCGCCTGGCGCTGGGTCTGACCCCTGGCTTGAAGGCCGACCTCGCCGCCTTCCAGCCGACGATGATCCATCTGTCGGCGCCGGACCTGCTGGGCTCGCAGGCGGGGCGATGGGGCCGCGCCGCCGGACTGCCCGTGGTCGCCAGCCTGCACACGCGCTTCGAGACCTACCTGTCCTACTATGGCTTCGAGTGGCTGCGGCCCGCGGCCGAACGCTATCTCGACCGGTTCTATCGCGGCTGCGACCGCGTGCTGGCGCCCAACGCTCCCATCGCCGACCTCCTGCGCGAACAGGGCCTGGGCGAGCGGGTCAGGGTGTGGGGCCGCGGCGTCGACCGCAACCGCTTCTCGCCCGATCGCAAGGATATGGACTGGCGGCGTTCGCTGGGGATCGCCGACCACGAGATCGTGGTCGCGTTCCTCGGCCGGCTGGTCATGGAAAAGGGACTCGATATGCTGGCCGAGACTCTGGCCCTGCTCGGCGACCAGCCGATCCGGCCGCTGATCATCGGCGACGGTCCCGCCCGCGCCTTCCTCGAAGCCCGCGCGCCAGACGCGATCCTTACCGGCCACCTCGACGGCGACGCCCTGGGCCGCGCGGTCTCCAGCGCCGATATCCTGTTCAACCCCAGCCTGACCGAGGCCTTCGGCAACGCCAGCCTCGAAGGCATGGCCGCGGGCCTGGCCGTGGTGTGCCCGCGCGCGCCCAGCACCAGCGCCCTGATCAGCGACGGCCAAGACGGCGTCCTGGCGCCCCGTCCCGACGCCCAAAGCTACGCGGCGGCCATTCGCGGCCTGATCGCCGAGCCCCTGCGCCGCTTGCGGATCGGGCGTACGGCGCGCGCCTCCAGCGCCGCCTATGACTGGCGAGCGATCTGCGCCGACGTGCTGGACGTCTATCGCGAACTCGGAGCCGCCCCGGCCGCCGCTGCCCGACCGCCGCTTCGCCGGCCCCGACTGGCAGCACTGGCCGTTCAACGTGATGCAGCAGGCCTTCGTGATGCAGG
>CAKZJK010000026.1 GCA_936942565.1 uncultured Caulobacter sp.
CCCGCGCGTCCCGGACGATCCCCCGGGCTTGGAGGAGCGGCTGAAGGGCGTCTGCCTGATCCCGGGCGCGGGCGAGTTCGTCTACGCGACGGAGGCCGTGCTGCGCCGCGATGGCCTGACCCGGGCGGCCAGCGAGAGCGTCCACAACGCCGACGGCCGCGCCGATCTCGTCGTGGCCCTGGACCAGCTCCAGACCCAGCTGCCGAACGTCGACCACGTCACCCTGGTCGTCGCCTGGTTCGGAACCGACCTGCGCTGCGGCCAGTGCCAGATCCGGCCGGGCGTCGAGCAGGCCGCCAAGGACACCCTGCCGATCACCTGGAGCGTTGCCGGCGTTGATCGCGCCGGCGCGCATCTGGTCTCGCTGAAGGACGGAGCGCCCGCGTATGGCGGCACGCCGGCCGACGCGGTGGTGCTGCAAGCGATCGCCGAGCTGAAGCGGCGGGGCCTGAAGGTCACGCTCTATCCGTTCATCCTGATGGATACGCCGCCCGGCCAACCGGCCTATCCCTGGCGCGGCCGGATCGCCTGCGAGGCGGGCGCCGACGGGACCGCCGCCGCGACCGCCCAGGTCAGCGCCTTCTTCGACGGCGAATGGGGCCTGCGCCGGATGGTGTTGCATCAAGCCAGCCTGGCCGCCCAGGCCGGCGGCGTGGACGGCTTTCTCATTGGCTCGGAGCTGCGCGGCGTGACCACCACGCGCGGGCCGGGCGGGACCTATCCGGCGGTCGCCAAGCTGAAGACCCTGGCCGCCGAGGTTCGGGGCGTACTGGGAAGCGCGACAAAGCTCGGCTACGCCGCCGACTGGAGTGAATATTTCGGCCATCAGCCGGCCGACGGGTCGGGCCACGCGGTCTTTCACCTCGATCCGCTGTGGGCCGATCCCAACATCGATTTCGTCGGCGTCGACTGGTACCCGCCGGTCACCGACTGGCGCGAGGGCGAGACCCATCTGGACGCGACCGCCGGCTTCCTGGGTCCGCACGATCCGACCTATCTGCGCGCCGGCCTGACGGGCGGCGAGGGCTTCGACTGGTTTTATCCGAGCCAGGCCGCCCGCGACGCCCAGGCCCGCGCGCCGATCACCGACGGCGCGCATGGCGAGGCCTGGATGTTCCGGCCCAAGGACCTGAAGGCCTGGTGGAGCAACGCCCACCACGACCGCCCCGGCGGCGTTCGCGCGCCGACGCCCACGGCCTGGGTCCCGCGCTCCAAGCCGATCCGCCTGACCGAGTTCGGCTGTCCCGCCGTCGACAAGGGCAGCAACGCGCCGAACCTCTTCATCGACCCCAAGAGCTCCGAGAGCTTCTTGCCGCCCTATTCGACCGGCGAGCGCGATGACTTCGGCCAAAGGCGCTGCCTGGAGGCGGTGCTGGCCTGGCTGGATGATCCAGCCGCCAATCCCGTCTCGCCGGTCTATGGCGGGCCGATGATCGAGGCGGCCAGCGCCTGGTGCTGGGACGCGCGGCCGTTTCCGGACTTTCCCGCGCGCTCGGACGTCTGGGCGGACGGAAGCGCTTGGACCCTCGGCCACTGGCTGACCGGCCGGGCCGGGATCGCGCCGCTGCCCGAGCTGATCCGGGCGCTCGGCGCGCGGGCCGGGGTCGCGATCGATCCCGGAGAGGCGGGCGGCGCGGTGGGCGGCTATGTCGTTGATCGGCCGATGCGCCTGCGCGACGCGCTCGCGCCCCTCACCGAGGCCTTCGCCCTCGATCCCGTCGAACGCGGCGATCACATGAAGATACTGGCCCGCTCGGGTCGCGTGGCGGCCGCGCTGGCCGAGGCGGATCTCGTCCGGCCCGACGACGGGGTCGTCGAGCGTGAGACGCGCGTGCTGGAGCTCGCCGCCGAGGCCCTGCGCCTGCGATTCCTGGACGCCAGCCGCGACTATCAGGTCGGGGCGGTGGTCGCGCGGCGCGAGCAGGGGGCGGGGACGCGCGACGCCGACGCGCCGATCGTGCTGGCCGCGCCCGACGCCGAGGCGGTGGCCCGCCGGATGCTGGCCGCCGACGAGGCCGCGCGGCGGTCGCGGATCGTGCATCTGTCGCCCTCGGCCGCCCTGCGGCTGGAGCCGGGCGATCGCCTGGCCCACGACGGCGGCGCCTGGCGGGTGTCGCGGCTGGATCTCGACGAGCGGCCGCGCGCGACGCTGGTTCCGGTGGTGGCCGAGCAGGGCGTCGGCGTCGGTCTCGACTGGACCCCGGCCCCGGCGCGTGAGCCCTTTCCGCCGCCGACGCTTTGGGTGCTGGACCTGCCGTCGGATGGCGCGCTGGCGGACGATGGCCGGCCCCTGGTCGCCGCCGCCGCCGAGCCGTGGCGGCCCTTGGACATCCACGCCGGCGCCGACCTCGACACGCTGAGCGTGAGAGCACGCCTTGGCCAGCCCGCGACGCTGGGCGTGACCCTGACCGATCTTTCGCCGGCCTCGCCGCATCGCCTGGACCGCGCCGGGAGCCTGACGGTCCGGATGGAGGGAAACAGCCTGTCGTCGGCGCCGCTGGGCGCGGTGCTGGCCGGGCGCAACGCCCTGGCGATCCAGGCCGCCGACGGGGCCTGGGAAGTGATCGGCTTCCGCGACGCCCAGCTGATCTCTCCCGATGTCTGGCGCTTGTCGGGCCTGCTGCGCGGCCAGCGCGATGGCGCGGCGAGCGAGGCGACGGTCCTGGCTGGCGCGCCCGTGGTGCTGCTCGACGAGGCGGTGGTCCCGATGACGGTCGCCGCCTTCGAGCGCGGCGTTCCGCTGAAGGTCCGCGCGGCGCCGGCTGGAGGTCCTCCGGCGGGCGCGGGGACGACGGAAGCGACGGTGGTTTGGACGGGTCGGGCCCTGTGGCCGCTGGCGCCGACGCACCTTCGGACACGCGCGGTCGGCGGCGACCTGCGGATCTCGTGGATCCGCCGCGCCCGGGCCGGCGGCGACGTGTGGGCGGGCGAGGTCCCGCTCGTCGAGGGCGTCGAACGCTATCGTGTCCGGGTGCTGGACGGGGCCGCGGTCCCGCGCGAGGTCGAGGTGTCGGAGCCGGTCTTCGTCTACACGGCGGCGATGCGCGCGGCCGACTCGCCGTCGCCCGCGGCCCGCGTGGAGGTCGCCCAGGCCGACGCGCTTTACGGCTGGGGCGGCGTGGCGACGACAGGGTTGTGGTAAAAATGCCACATTAGGGCTTGCGCGCCGCGCTGGACGTTCTAGATGGAGGGCGTTACCCCAACCTGCCCCCAGCTTGATGAGGACCTTCCTTGGCGCGTGACCCCTACCAGGAACTCGGCGTTTCCCGCACCGCGAGCGCGGACGAGATCCGCAAGGCGTTCCGCAAGCTCGCCAAGCAGCACCATCCGGACGCCAACCCCGGCGACAAGAAGGCCGAGGAGAAGTTCAAGCAGGTCAGCGCCGCCTTCGACATCGTCGGCGACGCCGAGAAGCGCAAGAAGTTCGACCTGGGCCAGATCGACGCCGACGGCCGCGAGACCATGCGCGGCTTCGGCGGCCAGCCGGGCAACGGACCGTTCAACGCCGGCGGCTTCGGCCGAGGCGGCTTCCGCACCGAAGAGGGACCGGAGATCGATCTTTCGGACCTGTTCGGCGGCATGTTCGGCGGCGGGCGTGGCCCCTTCGGCGGGGGCGGCGGCCAGAGCGGCGGCTTCGCGCCGCGCGGCGCCGACGTGAAGGCGCGCCTCGAGATCGACCTGGAAGAGGCGATCAAGGGCGGCAAGAAGCGCGTGGCCTTCACCGATGGCCGCACGATCGACGTGACCATCCCCGCCGGCGCCCAAGAAGGCCAGACCCTGCGCCTGAAGGGGCAGGGCAGCCCCGGCCGCGGCGGCGCGGGCGACGCCATGATAGAGCTCGTGATCAAGCCGCACCCGATCTATCGCCGCGAGGGCGAGGCGCTGGTCATGGACCTGCCGATCTCGGTCCCGGACGCGGTGCTGGGCGGCAAGATCGAGGCGCCGACTCCCGACGGTAATGTGATGCTGAACGTCCCCAAGGGCAGCAACAGCGGCCAGACCCTGCGCCTGAAGGGCCGGGGCTTCGCCGACGCCAAGGGCAAGCGCGGCGACCTTCTGGCGCGTCTGGTGGTGACCCTGCCCGAGACGATCGACCAGGACCTCGAGAAATTCGCCCAGGCCTGGCGCGAGCAGAAGCCCTACACGCCGAAGCGGAAGTAAGATGCACGGTGTAATGTGTCGACAGATGTTGACACATTCCCTTTGCGATCCGATCTTCTTCCACACGGAGACCGACCATGCAGGTTACTGTGAAGAAGTGGGGCAATAGCGCTTCGGTCCGTATCCCGGCCCGCGTGATGGCGGCTGCCCACATCGCGATCGATCAGGCTGTCGATGTCCGGGAGGAAGACGGTCGGATCATCATCGAGCCGATCCGGGAGCCAGCCTACGACCTCGATGCGATGCTCGCCGAGATGGAGCCCGAGACCTTCCACGAGGACGTCGATTTCGGCCAGCCCCTCGGCAAGGAGGTCTGGTGAACGGCCGGTACGTCCCCGACGCGGGCGACATCGTCTGGCTGCAATTCGATCCGCAGGCGGGCCACGAGCAAGCGGGGCATCGTCCGGCCTTGGTCCTTTCGCCCGCCGCCTACAACGGCAAGCGTGGGATGATGCTGTGTTGTCCGATGACCAGTCGGGTGAAGGGCTATCCCTTTGAAGTCGTCGTTCCGGGACCTTCACCGAGCGCCGTGCTGGCCGACCAGATCAAGAGCGTCGACTGGGTCGCGCGCAAGGCGGCGCGCAAAGGCGTGGCTCCCGCATCCGTGTTGGCCGAGGCTCGCGCCAAGCTGAAGGCCTTGCTGGGAGTCTGATCTTTGCCCAAGCCCGTGACAGAACGACGCAGCCCGTTCATAAGCTGGGCGTTCAGTCTCCATTCAGCCGCGTTCCTTTAGACCGGACAGCATGAGAACGATCCGCGTCATCCTCGTCGCCGCCGCGCTGGCCGCCGCCCTTCCGGGCGCGGCGTCGGCGCAGCGTCGTGGGCCCGACTCGCTGGGCGCCGACTGGCGCGCGCAGCAGGACGAGGCGCGCGGCGGCGTGCAGTCGGGCCGGCTGGTGCCGCTGTCGCGGGTGATCGAGATGATCGCCCGCCGCGTGCCGGGCCGCGTGCTGGACGCCGGCCTCGAGGGCCGCAACTACCGCGTCCGCTGGGCCACGGCCGACGGACGCCGCATCGACTTCATCGTCGACGCCGAGACCGGACAGATCATCAGCGGGGGCTGAGGAGTTTTCGAGGACCCATGCGCATCCTGCTCGTCGAGGACGATCCCGATCTGACGCGCCAGCTGAAGCTGGCCCTGGCCGACGCCGGCTACGCCGTCGACCACGCCCCGGATGGCGAGGAAGCCCAGTTCCTGGGCGAGACCGAGCCCTATGACGCGGTGATCCTCGATCTTGGCCTGCCCAAGGTGGACGGCGTATCGGTGCTGGAGCGCTGGCGTCGCGGCAATGTCGCCACCCCCGTCCTGATCCTGACCGCGCGCGGCGCCTGGAGCGACAAGGTCGCCGGCTTCGACGCGGGCGCCGACGACTATCTGGCCAAGCCCTTCCACACCGAGGAGCTGCTGGCGCGCCTGCGGGCCCTGCTGCGCCGCTCGGCCGGCCACGCCGCGCCGTCGCTGTCGTGCGGCGCCCTGCGCCTGGACCCGCGCGCCGCCCGCGCCAGCGTCAATGGCGAGCCGCTGCGCCTGACCTCGCTGGAATACCGCCTGCTGCACTACATGATGATGCACCAGGGCCGGGTGATCGGCCGCACCGAGCTGGTCGAGCACCTGTACGACCAGGACTTCGACCGCGACAGCAACACCATCGAGGTGTTCATCGGCCGTCTGCGCAAGAAGCTGGGCGCCGAGCGGATCGAAACCGTCCGGGGCCTGGGCTATCGCCTGGCGCCGCTGCCGGGCGAAGAAGCCGCGTAGAGCGCGCTCCGCAAAAGTGGGAAACGGTTTTGCGATGAGAGCGCGCTCCATTCTGAAATTAAAGCCTTCTAATCCCGATCAAGCCTTGCTTGATCGGGGAAGGCTTTAGCCATTGCTGGACCTGCGCCGCCGTTCGCTGGTCCGCCGGCTGATCCTGATCGCCGGGATCTGGACCCTGCTGGTCGTGGTGATCGCCGGGGTCTTCCTGACCGCCCAGTTCCGTGGCGCGGCCATCCGGCGTTTCGACCAGTCGCTGGCGGTTCTGACCGATGACCTCTACGCGGGATCGACGGTCGAGGGCGGCGTGCTGAAGGCGCCGTTCCTGACCGACATCCGGGCCACGCGCGCCTATTCCGGCCGCTACTGGGTGATCCTGGACAAGTCGCCGGACGGGGCGATGAAGCCGATCGAGCGCTCGCGCTCGCTGTTCGACAGCGACCTGATGCTGTCCTCGGCCCAGATCGACAAGCTGGACGCCGCGCCGGGCAAGACTCAGTACTTCGACATGCGCGGGCCGCAGGACAAGCCGCTGCGCGCCGCCGCCATCCTGACCCGCCTGCCGGGCTATCCCGATCCGGTGGTGTTCCTGGCCGCCGAGGACCGCTCGCCGATCGACGACGACGCCGACCGCTTCGCCCGCATCACCGCCTTTGCTTTGCTGATCCTGGGCGGCGGTCTGATCCTGGGCATGGTCGTGCAGGTGCGCTTTGGTCTGCAGCCGCTGTTTCGCCTGCGCCGCGAGGTGGCTTCGGTGCGGCGCGGCAAGGCCGAACGGGTCGAGGGCGTCTATCCCGAGGAACTGTCGCCGCTGGCGACCGAGCTGAACGCCCTGCTGGCTCACAACCAGGAGGTCGTCGAGCGCCAGCGCACCCACGTCGGCAACCTGGCCCACGCGCTGAAGACGCCGATCTCGGTGATGCTGACCGAGGCCAACCAGCAGCCGGGCCAGCTGGCCGAGGTGGTCGAGCGCCAGGCCCAGACCATGCGCGAGCAGGTCGACCACCACCTGCGCCGCGCCCGGGCCGCCGCCCGCTCGCAGACCAGCGGCGAGCGCACGCCCGTCGAGCCGATCCTGGACGAGCTGGCCGTCACGCTGGAGCGCATCTTCCAGGACAAGGCGGACGGGCGCGGGATCGAGATCGACTGGCGCTGCCCCGATGACCTGGCCTTCCAGGGCGAGAAGCAGGACCTGATGGAGCTGGTCGGCAATGTCATGGAGAACGCCGGCAAGTGGTGTCGGGGCAAGATCCGCGTGGACGCCTCGCCCGCCGGCGAGGCGCGGATGATCGTGACCGTCGACGATGATGGTCCCGGCCTGCCGCCGGAGGAGCGGGCCCAGGCGCTGAAGCGTGGTCAACGTCTGGACGAGAACGCGCCGGGCTCGGGTCTTGGCCTGTCGATCGTCGACGAGCTGGCGCGCGCCTATGGCGGGTCGATCCAGCTTGGTGAATCCCCAATGGGCGGACTGCGCGTCACGCTGGACCTGCCGCGCGCCGAAACCTGAGCGATCGCGACGCCGGGCCGCTGGAGCGTCGGGGTGCGCCGACAGGCGCTAAACCGCTTTCTTGCTTAAGCTTTCGCGCGAGGACAGGCATGCGGCCGACGCACGTCTTTTTGTGGCGTTTCGGAAATCCTTAACCCCGTTTCGAACATGGTTGATGGAACTGTCGGTTGCATGAGCCGACATGGGGAACCATGGCCGCCATCGCCGCCCATAAACTGCAGCTGATCCGGACGTTGGTGGAGACCGCGCCGGATGCGGCTCTGCGCAGCCTGGAGCTGGCCCTTGCCGGGACCGGCGCCCAGAGCATCTTCGCGCCCGTGCGCGAGCTGGTCGAGGACGAGACCGCCAACCGCTTCGTCCGCAACAACGTTCTGGCCCCCATCGTCCCCCTGTGCGCCAGGCGCGAGGAGGGCGCGATCGCCTTCCCGCCGCCGGTCCTGGCGCGAACCTGGCGCGCGCTGCGCGGCATCGCCCAGCGCGAGGCGCAGGAGGCCGCGCTCAAGTGCAATCCGTGGGACCTGGAGCAGGGGACCCCGCTCGTTTTCGACGAGCTCTGCAAGATCGGCGCGGCGGCGCTGCGCGATCCCGAAAACGCAGCCTTCGACAGCGTCCGCTCGCTGTGCGACCCCGAAGAGCTGGCCATGTGCCTGCAGCTGGCGCCCATCATCCGCACCTGCCTGCCCAGGCTTTCGGAATGGGTCAGCCGGATGTCGGACGAGCGCGCCGCCGCCGCGCGCCTGGCCTATACCGACGCCTGCCGCATCCGCGAAGACGCCGGGCCGCTGCTGCTGGACATCCTGTCGGCCCATCTGCCCGACGAATGGCGCATCCTGCGCGTGATCTCCGCGGTGATGGACAGGCCCAGCGACCGCTACCTGGCCTCGTCCGAGGTCAAGGGGCTGGGCGAGCGCTTCCTGGCCGACATCGAGGCCTCGATCGCCCATGTCGAGACCTTCGACTTCGGCGGCGGCGAGGCGGCCGGTCGTGACGCGGCCCTGCGCGCCCAGAAGGTCCAGCTGCAGATCGTCGAGTTCCAGCAGTCGGTCGACCTGAACAAGGACGGCCCGTGGGGACGCCGCGTGGCGCGCTTCAAGCAGACCATGGCCAAGGCCTGCGAAACGCGGATGGATCAGATCGAGCGCGAGCTGGGCAAGGCGCTGCCGACCCGACCGATCTCGATGCTGGCCAAGAAGGGCGCGCGCGGCGTGGCCAAGCTGGTCGCTCCGCCCGACGAGGCCATGCTGGACCGCGCCCGGGGCGGCCTGGCCTTCATCGCCGAACTTCGCCCCTGCGCGGACAAGGCGGGCTACGGCAGCACCCGCAACAAGTTTCTCGAGAAGCTGAACGCCTATCTCGACCCCTACATCGAGGACGTCCTGCACGTGGCCCGCACGGGCGACGGCGGCGATCCGGCCGTGGCCATGCAATATCTCGACGTCGCCGCCAGCTTCATCGGCTACACCCGCGACGACAAGACCGCCGAGATCGTCCGCCGCCGCGCGGCCGCCGCCATCGCGGCGTGACCGACTGTCATCCCGGCCAAGCGCACAGCGCGCCGAGCCGGGACCACCGCAAGCGCGGCGTTTTCCGAGGTCCCGGGTCTTCGCCGCGCTTCGCCCGGGATGACATGACATTGTGCGCCCCTTAAGCGCTTTTCCCTCTAACGGCGGGCCTCAGAACAAGCTAACACGCGCATCATGATCGCATTCTGGATCGCCGCGACGGGCCTGTCGGCCGTGACCGCGGGGCTGGTGCTGCGCGGCGCCGCGCGAGCCCAGCCCGTCGACGACGCGCAGGCCCGTTTGGAGCCTCATCGTCTCCGTCTGGCCGAGGTCGAGCGCCTGGCCATCGACGGTCTTTTGGCGGAGGACGAGCTGAAGGCCGCCCGCGCCGAGGCCGGGCGCGGCCTGCTGGCCGCCGCAGACCAGGCCGAGACCTGGGAGCGCGGGGGCGTGGCCGCTCGCAAGGCGGTGGTCGCCATCGCCGGCGCGGCGTGCGTGGCGGGCGTCGGCCTCTATGTCTGGCTGGGCCATCCCGAGCTTTCCGACCAGCCCTATCGCAAGCGCGTCGCCGAGTGGAAGGCCGCCGATCCGGCCACCCTGCATCCGGCCCAGATCGCCGCCGTGCTGGAAGGCGTCGCCGCCGAGCGGCCCAACGACGCCGAGCCGCTGGTGTTCCTGGCCAAGGCCCGCGCCGCCGCCGGCGACATGGCCGGGGCCGAGCAGGCTCTGCGCCGCGCCGTCGATCGCGCGCCGAACCGAGCCGACATCTGGAGCCTCCTGGGCGAGACCTTCGTCATCGAGGCCAAGGGCGACATCGGCGCCGACGCCAAGCTCGCCTTCAACCGCGCGCTGAAGGCCGACCCCAAGGACCTCCGCGCCCGCTACTACCTGGGCCGGGCCCGCATCGCCGAGGGCGACGTGGCCGGCGGCGTGGGCGACTGGCGCGCGCTGTTGAACAGCCTGGCCGCCGATGATCCGGCGCGCACGGCCTTGGGCCGCGAAATCGCCGAGGTCGAGGCCGCGGGGGGCTTGCCGTCCGCGGAGCCCGCCGCTTCCGAGAACCCGCGGGTGCAGGGGATGATCGCCGGCATGGTCGAGGGTCTCGCCGCGCGCCTGGCCCAGTCGCCCGACGATCCCGACGGCTGGGTGCGTCTCGTCCGCGCCTACGCCGTGCTGGGCGAGACCGCCAAGCGCGACGCGGCGCTGGCGACCGCCACCGCCCGTTTCAAGGATCAGCCCAAGGTGCTGGCCGCCCTGCGCCAGGCCGCCGACACGCCTCCGCAAATGACCGCGCCCAAGACCGCCCCCAAGACCGCCCCATGAGCTTCTGGCCGAAATCCCGCAAGGCGCGTCGGCGCCTGACGATCCTGCTGGCCGTCGCGCCGGTGCTGGCCCTGGCCGTCGGCCTGGCACCCGAAATGCTGCCGGCGATCATCTCAATCACGCTCGCCAATGGCGCGCGTGTCATGGCCAAGGCCGGCGTCGTCGTGCGCCGGCTGGAAGCGATCGAAAACCTCGGCAGCATGGATACGCTGTGCACCGACAAGACGGGCACGCTGACCGAAGGCGTGGTGCGACTGGATTCCTGCGTCGATGTGGATGGTGAAACATCGAAGACGGTCTTGTCGCTGGCGCGGCTCAATGCCGGTCTCGAAACCGGCATTCCCAACCCGCTCGACGAAGCGATCATGAAGGCGGACGGCGACGCGCTCGATGCCGCGATC
>CAKZJK010000027.1 GCA_936942565.1 uncultured Caulobacter sp.
GCTGGGCGTCAACACGGGCGGCGTGCCGCCTTGGGTGACGACCGCTCTATCCTGGACGCTGTCCCGGGTCGGTTTAGCCAGCCGGTACGTCAGCGCCGCCTATGATCCGCTCACCCAGACCTTCGAAGCCGACAGGCTGACCCACGACCGCGCGCGTCACGATCGTTACAGGGCGCAACTCAAGGCTGATCCTCGCATCGCCTTGGGCGGCGTCACCTGGGGCTGGCTGGATTTCGCGGTGTCGGCCTGCGCCTGGCTGGGGCGACGAGGCTCGATCGAGGCGCTCGATATCCCGGTCACGATCGTCGCCGCCGAGCTGGACGACCGCGTGCTCAATCCGGTCTCGAAAGCGATCGCCGACCGGCTGCCGCGCGGCCGCTACGTCGAGGTCGCGGGCGCCTTCCACGAGATCCTGATCGAGACCGATCCGCGCCGGGCGATCTTCTGGCGGGCGTTCGACGAAACCGTCGACGACACGGCGAACCTTGGCGCGCCTACTTCGCCGAGCGCCTGAGGCTGACCAGCGCCTCGTCCAGCGGACGACGGTCGCCCGAGATCACCATCTGACCGCCGTTGGGACCGATCGTCTCGCCGCGCCAGTCGGTGACCATGCCGCCAGCGGCCTCGACCACGGGGATCGCCGCCTCGATGTCCCAGGACTTCAGGCCGGCTTCGATGACCATGTCCATCTTGCCCATGGCGACCATGGCGTAGGCGTAGGCGTCGCAGCCCAGGCGCGCCAACTTCGCCGCCGCGCGCACCTGCAGCCAGGCGCCGCGCTCGGCGCCGTCGAAGCAGGCGTCGGGATCGGTGGTGGCGATCACCGCGTCGTTGAGGTTGGCGCATTCGCGCACCCGGATCGGCGCGCTCTGGCCCTTGGCGATCAGGCGCGCGCCGCCGGCGTGGCCGATGAACAGCTCGTCGGTGAACGGCTGGCCGATCGAGCCCAGCACCGGGCGACCCTGGTGGCGCAGGCCGATCAGGGTGGTCCACAGCGGCAGGCCCGAGATGAAGGCGCGCGTGCCGTCGATCGGGTCCAGCACCCAGACGAACTCGGCGTCGGGACGGTCCTCGCCATACTCCTCGCCGATCACGCCATGCTCGGGAAAGCGCTCGGCGATCAGAGCTCGGATCGCCGCTTCCGCGCCGCGATCGGCCGCGGTCACCGGATCGAACGCGGCGTGCGACTCGCGCGGCAGGTTCTTGCCCGCCCCCTTGTCTTCCAGACCGTGATCCGCCCGGAACAGCGGCAAGATGGCGGCCGCGGAGGCCTTGTTCAGGTCGATGACGAAGGCGTCGAGCGCCGCGAGCCGATCAGCGGAAAGAGTCATGCGCGCGGGTTTAGCTTTCCAGCCGCCGCCGCGCCACGCCTTTCCGCGCGCGACGGTTGCGCGGGAGGGCTAGGCCTCCACCAGCTCACCGCCATGCAGCGACTTGGCGAGATCCAGAAGGCGCCGACGCGGACGCTCGCCCAGCAGGTAGTAGGCGCGGACCAAGTCCAGCGTTTCCTTTCGGGCGAACATCTCGCCGCTCTCGGCGGCCTGGCCGGCCTCCTCGCGCCGGATGGTCGAAAGGCCATCGTAGAAATAGCCGACCGGCACCTCGAGGGCCTCTGCCAACTGCCAGAGACGCGCCGCCGAGATGCGATTGGCGCCGCACTCATACTTCTGGATCTGCTGGAACCGCACGCCGACCACTTCGGCCAGCTGCTGTTGCGTCAGGCCCAGCAGACGGCGACGCCGACGCAGGCGCTTGCCCAGGTGGACGTCGATGTCGTTACCCATGAAACTCTTGCCCCCTTAACCTTCTCCCGTACCGAAACGGAACGAGATGCCCCGCAAGCGGCAAATCGCGTGCCGTTGCGCGAAGCGGCCGGCAAAGCCTACTAAAGGCGCATGTCCGATAAGCGTCAGCCTTGGGTTCAGGATCTGCTGTGGCGGTTGGAGGCCTTGGGCTTCGACCTCTTCATCGGGGCGGTGCGCCTGATGGGCGTCGATCGCGCCTCCGACTTCGGTGGCTGGCTGGGCAAGACGTTCGGGCCGATGAGTGGCGCGCACAAGGTCGCCGCGCGCAACCTCAAGCTCGCCTTCCCCGAAAAGGACGCCGCCTGGCACGCCCGGATCCTGGACGAGCAGTGGGAGGGTCTTGGCCGCTCGTTCGCCGAGTTCCCGCTGATGGACAAGATCCTGCCCTCGACCGGGCGGGTCGAGGTGGTCAATGGCGAACGGCTCGCCGAGATCGCCGCCAGCAAGGTTCCGGTCGTCTTCGTCTCGGGCCACCTCTCGAACTGGGAGGTCATGCCGGCGGCTATCGTCGATAGCGGCGTGATCTGTGAGATGACCTATCGCGCCGCCAACAACCCCTATGTCGACAAGCGTATACGGGACAGCCGTTTCCGCTATGGCGTCCGCTTGTTCGCGCCCAAGGGCGGCGACGGATCGCGCGAGCTGCTGCGCGGCATGAACGAGGGGCGCTCGGTCGCCCTGATGAACGACCAGAAGTTCAACAGCGGCGTGGCCGCCCCGTTCTTCGGCCATGACGCTCGCACCGCGCCGGGACCGACGCGTCTGGCGATCCGCTTCGGCACGGTCTTGCAGCCGATGTCGGTGCAGCGGCTGAAAGGCGCGCGCTTCCGGGCGGTGGTGCACGAGCCGATCGTCCCGCCCAACACCGGCGACCGCACGGCCGACATCGAGGCGGGCGTGCGGATGATCAACGCCTTCATGGAAGACCGCATCCGCGAGCGCCCGGCCGAGTGGTTCTGGGTCCACCGTCGCTGGCCGAACGAGGTCTACGCCGCCCTGGCCGAGCGGGAGCGGGCGGCCCCGCCGCCAGCGCCCTAGATCTCGATCGTATCGCTGGGCGGCTCGGGCGAGTCCGCCTCGCCGGCGCGGCGGAAGGGCCCCTTGTGCGACGGATCGTTCCGGCGTCGCCGGCAGGGGCCGAAATAGTCCGGCGAGCGGATGAACGGCCGCGGGTGGTAGATCACGGTGTTGATCCGGTCCAGCAAGGAGCGGGCGGTCACCGGCTTGACCACGATCTCGGTGACACCGGCGTCGCGCGCCTCGAAGACCCTGTGGCGCTCGGCGAAGCCGGTCAGCATGATGATCGGCAGGAACGGATCGACGCTGTCGGCAGCGTTGCGGACCAGCTTAGTGAACTGCACGCCGTCCAGCGGGCTCATCTTGAAGTCGACGACCGCGATATCCGGGCGCCAGTCGCGCAGGACCTGAAGCGCCTCGGCGCCGTCCATCGCCTCGCGGATCTGCCGCACGCCCACGCCCTTGAGGATCGTCCCGACGATCGACCGCATGTGCTGGTTGTCGTCCACCAGCAGGAAACGCAGCTTTTCAAACGCCGCCGACATGCGGGAGCCGCCTCCTTCAAGGATCTCGCGAGGAAGGTCGGACGAAGATCGCTCCCCGCGACCTAACGTTCCGACAGGGTCGGCATTGCTAACGAATGATTGAAGCTCAAGCTAGACACGAATAGCGCGAACCGCCCGCCCGCGGACTCCGCCGTCCGGCTCAGCCTTGCCAGCGCTTCAGAGCCTCGGCCGCGCTGGCATAGGCTTCCTGGTGCTCGGGGCTCCAGTAACGCAGCGCGTCCAGCGGGATCTTCGCGTTGGTGACGGCGCACAGCACGAAACGGCCGGGCGAAAGCACGGCGTATTCGCCATCGCCATAGTGAAGGACGGCCAGGCCGTCGGACTTGCCGAGGTCACGATCGAAAGCGTTCATGGTCGATACTCTACGCCAGAGTGGCGTTTCAGAACAGATCGCCCTGCTTGGTCGAGGGCGAAGCGGGTTTAGGGCGAGGCTTGGGCGCCGGAGCGGGGGCGGGGGTTGTCGTGGGTGGCGGAACAAAGCCGCCTTCGCCGTCGATCACCGCGTCGCGATCGCCGCTCTTGAATTTCAGGTTCACGCGTTCGCCGGCGGCTAGGTCGGCGGCCGAGCGGGCCAGGGTTCCGTCGCCCTTGCGCACCAGGGCGAACCCTAGGTCCAGCGGTCGCTCCGGGTTCAGCGACTGGCGCAGCTTCTCCAGGCCCGCCAGGCGGTCGGCGTCACGTTGCAGGCGGCGGCCGCCCGCCGCGTTCAGGCGATCCCAGAGCGCGGGCAACCGGGCGTGCTGGGCCGCGCGATCCGGCGCGCGGCGCGCGGCCAGGTTCAGTCGGCCGCCAAGGTCGCCCAGGCGATCGGCCTTGATCTGGCGCTGTCGGGTCAAGACCTCCGGCGTCAGGCGCGCGGTGACCTTCAACAGATCCTGGGCGTGAACGGCGGTGTTGCGCTGCAAAGCCGCGTCCAGACGGCCCGAGGCGATGTCGAAGCGCTGTTGGGCCAGGGCCAGCAGGTCGTTGGGACGGGGCAGACCACGCGCGGCGCTGGTCAGGCGCGTCCGGCGCTCCTCGATCGTCCGTGCGCCGCAGCGGTTGAGGCGGCGGTCGAAGTCCGAGATCAGGGCGCGCAGTTCGGCCAGGACCGGCGTCGCCATTTCGGCGGCGGCGGTCGGGGTGGGCGCGCGACGGTCCGAGACGAAGTCGATCAGGGTCGTGTCGGTCTCGTGCCCGACCGCCGAGATCAGCGGAATGGCGCTCTCGGCCACCGTGCGGGCCAGGGCTTCGTCGTTGAAGGCCCAGAGATCCTCCACCGACCCGCCGCCGCGGGCGACGATCAGGATGTCGGGGCGCGGCACGGGCCCGCCGGGCGGGATGGCGTTGAAGCCCCGGATCGCCGCGCCGACCTGGGCGGCCGCCGCGTCGCCTTGCACGACGACCGGCCAGACCAGCACCTGGCAGGGCCAGCGGTCACGGATGCGGTGCAGGATGTCGCGGATCACCGCGCCGGTCGGGCTGGTGATCACGCCGACAACGGCGGGCATCGGGGGCAGGGGGCGTTTGCGCTCTGGGGCGAACAGGCCCTCGGCCGCCAGCTTGGCCTTCAATCGCTCAAGCTGCGCGAGAAGCGCGCCGACGCCGGCGGCCTCCATGCTGTCGATG
>CAKZJK010000028.1 GCA_936942565.1 uncultured Caulobacter sp.
AGTCGCTGTCGCGGGTGTCGATGCTCGGCACCGACCTCAAGCTCGACAGCGGCATCGGCGTCTGCGGCAAGTCCGGACAGGGCGTGCCCGTCGGCGTCGGCCAGCCGTCGCTGAAGATCACCGGGCTGACCGTGGGTGGGACGGCGGTCTAGAGCCGCCGCTCGAGATAGGTGACGGTCTTCTCGCCACCATGAATCTGGGCCGTTCCCACCGGAACAAAGCCCAGCGCCGCGTGGAAGGCGTCCGAGGCCGGGTTGGGCGGGTCTGAATTGACCTCGCAGACGATGCGCGCGTGGCCGGCGGCCCGCGCGGCCGCGAACAGATCGTCATATAGCCGCCGCGCCAAGCCTCGTCCGCGCGCGGCGTCGGCGACCACCACCCGGTCGACATAGACGAACCGGTCGAAGCGCGCTCGGAACCACAGGAAGTTGACGCTGTCGTAATCGGCGTCCTGGTCGAAGGCCAGCAGCAGGGCGTCGGCGACGCCCACGCGCCGCGCGACGAACGCCTCGCCGACCAGCTTGGCCAGGCGCCCCGGCTCCAGCCATGACAGCTCCAGGGCATGATCGTTGTTGAGAGCCAGCAACGCTTCGCCGGCCGGTCCCGCCAAGCCCTCGACGGTCAGCGCCGTCGACATATCGTCCATGACCATCTCCGCCATTTCCTGTCGAAGGTTTAATCCAGCTTTCGGGCTTGTAACTTCCCCCGCGCGGCGCGCGGCGGCACGCTGATCCAGGGTCGGACGCCCGTCGCGAGCGTCGCCCTCCGAACCTCTGAAATCGCGCGACGGAGACGTCGCGCCAAGGGCTTCGGGTAGGAGCGGAGAGCCATCGCCGGGCCGTTCCCACCTGGAGTAGGGACGTGGCCCCTCCACGTCTCGAGAAGGGCCCCGGAATCGTCGCCGGGGCCCTTCGTTCGTTCGGGGTGGGCGTGTCAGGCCGTGACGTCGTCGGCGCCGTGCGACCATTTCCTCAGGATCGGCGACAAGGCCAGGAACAGCACGCCGATGCCGATGGCGACGAGGCCGATGACCTTGAAGACCATCAGCGACTGCGCCAGGGCCGCGCCGGGATCCAGCACCTGACCGCCGATGGTCTCGGTCGAGGCGATGCCGGCGACCCAGCCGCCGAACAGGTTGGCCATGGCCAGCGCCATGTACCAGACCGACATCACGAACGAGACGACGTGAGCTGGCGACAGCTTGGTCATCTGCGACAGACCGACCGGCGACATGCACATCTCGCCAGTCGTGTGCAGCATGTACATCAGCACCAGGAAGATCAGCGGCATCTTGAAGGCGCCGTCGGCGAACTGGGCGCCGAGCAGCAGGATCAGGAAACCGGCCCCGACCTGGATCAGCGACAGGCCGAACTTGACCATGGGCCCGGGATTGATCTTGCGCGCGGTCAGGACCGTCCAGAGCGCCGCGAAGATCGGCGCGAAGATCAGGATCCACCCGGCGTTGATCGCCTGGGTCTGGGCGGCGTTGAAGCCGGTGTTGATCCACAGCCTGCCCGCGGCCGAGATTCCCGCCGCCGCCAGCTGCTCGGGCGAACCTAGCACCACCGCCCCGCCGAACCATTCGACGGGCTTGGCGAGAAGCTTGAGATCGACATTGGTCGCCGCGAACAGGTTCAGGGACGAGCCGGCCTGTTCGAACAGGGTCCAGAACACCACCGCGCCCAGCACCAGCACCGTCGCCAGCAGCAGGCGCTCGCGCTCGACCTTCTCGCACTTGGCGAAGGCCAGCCACAGGATATAGCCCAGCGAGCCGAACATGCCGGCGATCAGGGCCACGCTGACGACCGGCGTGTGCTGCACCAGGAAGAACACCGCGACCACCGCAAGGAGCGAGATGCCGTAGATCACGGTCTCGCGGGTGATCGGGCCGGCGACCTTCTCCTTCAGCTTCTCCGGCTCGGGCGGCTCGCCCTTGCCTAGCAGCCAGGGCTTGCCCAGCACGAAGATCACGTAGCCAACGAGCATCCCCAGGCCCGCCGCGCCAAAGCCGGCCCACCAGCCGACATTGACGCCCAGAACGCCACACAGGATCGCGGCCCAGAATGAGCCCAGGTTGATGCCGTAGTAGTAGAGGGTGAAGCCAGGATCGCGGCGCGGATCACCTTGCGGGTAGAGCTGGCCGACCAGCGAGGCGGCATTGGCCTTCATGAAGCCGACGCCCACGATGATCAGCGCCAGGGCCAGCCAGAAGATGTTCAGATACAGCGGATCACGACCCGCGACGTCCAGCTTGTATTGTCCCTTGGCGAGCACGGCCGGGATGGGCGCGTCGGTGGGCAGACCCTTGACCGCGAAGTCGCCGGTCTCGGTGGCGGTGACGTCGTACGGCTTGCCGGCCACGACCATCTTGGCGACGCGCTGGTCGCCCCGGCCCTCGGCCTGGAATTCGTAGACCTGGCCGCCATAGGTCAGGGTCTGGACCGCCGGCTTGCCCTCGACCGCCATGGCCAGGTGCCCAGCGACCAGCAGCAGGGCGCCGAACGCCACCGCCTTGCGGGTGCCGAGATACCGGTCGGCCAGGAAGCCGCCCAGCAGCGGCACGATGTAGACCAGCGAGGTGTACGAGCCGTAGTGGCCGCTGGCGACCTTGGAATCGAACAGGAAATGCTGGGTGAGATAGAAGATCAGCAGGCCGCGCATGCCGTAGTAGGAGAAGCGCTCCCACATCTCGGCCAGGAAGCAGATGATCAGGCCGCGCGGATGGCCCTTGAGCAGCTGGATGAGGACGGGAACCCCGGTCACGAGCGTGATCAGGACGCCCGCGGCGATAACAATGTTCATACCCAAGCCTTACCCAAGCTTCCAAGTCACGTGACGAGCCGCGCGGACCGTCCCGGCGCGCCTCGGCGCGGCAGGTCAAATCGCCCTCGCCGACCCCGATTGGCCGGGAGAAGATCACGCGGCCGGACGTTTCACAAGCAACGGCATTGCCGTCAACGCCGTCGCGCGGAGCCTAGCCGCGCCGCCGCGCGTTTGATCCCATGACCTTTCTCGTTTCGTGGAGCCGAAGATGAAGATCCCCGACGAAAACCATCCGATCACCATCGACCGCGCGCCGGGAACCGTGCGCGTGATCTTCGAGGGCCACGGCATCGCCGACAGCCACGACGTGATCGTTCTTCGCGAGGCCAACTATCCGCCGGTCTATTACTTCTCGCGGGACGACGTCGAGATGGCGTTCCTGCGGCGCACCGAGAAGGTGACGCACTGTCCCTATAAGGGCGACGCTTCGTATTTCACGATCTACCGCGACGGCCAGATCATCGAGAACGCCGTCTGGTCCTACGAGGAGCCATACGCCGCGGTCAGCGCCATCGCCGGACGGGTAGCCTTCTATCCTGAGCATGTCGAATTCCAGCGCGACGGCCATTCGCCGGTCGAGACGGAAACGATGGATGTCGACGCGGTGGTGCGCCACACCGACAGCGGTTCAGGCGCGAGCCAGGCCGAGCGCTGGCCGTCCAATGTCGACATGCCCGACCCCGACAAGGTCGAGCGCGATCTGGACCCGCCTTACAAGGGCGCGGGCGCCATTTAGTCGCACCCGCTCGCCATTTGGTCGCATCCCATCGGACTTAAGCCCGCGTTAAGAGCTGCTGGCGCGACCCTACGGTCGAGCTCCCGGCAGAGGGGCGCGGAGGAAACCATGGCCACGATCTCGTACAACCGGACGGCCGTCGTTCACGCAACGACCGAGCGCCCTCGCCTCGCCTGGGGCCGATTGGCGGCGCTCGCCTTCGCGGCGGGCTCTTGGGCAGCCATCATCGCCAGCGCGCGGGTGATATTCTAGCCGCCGCCTAGTAGGCGCAATCGGTGAACACCCGACCGATGTCACCCTTCCAGTCGCCATTGTAGAGCGCCAGCAGGCGCTCGGCCGGCGTGATTCCGCTATCGGCGATTTCTTCCAACTCGCCCATGTAGATGGTCTCGTCCAGGAAGCCGCCGTTCAGCTGGGCGCGGTTCTTCAGGCCCGACTTGGCGATGGCGACGAAGTCCTTGGCCACGTCCTGGACCGCGCGGCCCGCGACCTTGGCCTTCAGGCCCAGCTTCGGCACGTCTCGGCGCAGGCCCTCGCGGTCCTCGATCGACCAGGCCTTGCAAAGGTCCCACGCCGCCGCCAGGGCCGCGTCGTCGTAGAAGACGCCGGTCCACAGCGCCGGCAGGGCGCAGAGGCGGCTCCAAGGCCCGGCGTCGGCGCCGCGCATCTCCAGGTAGGTCTTAAGGCGCACCTCGGGGAAGGCCGTGGTCGTGTGGTCGGCCCAGTCCTTCATCGTGGCGATCTCGCCCGGCAGCTCGGGCAGCTTGCCCTCGATGAAGTCGCGGAAGCTACGGCCGGCGACGTCGATGTACTTGTCGCCGCGCTTGACGAAATACATTGGCACGTCGAGCGCGTAGCGGGCGTAGCGCTCGAAATCGAAACCGTCCTCGAACACGAAGTCCAGCAGGCCCGTGCGGTTCGGATCGGTGTCGGTCCAGACGTTGGCGCGGGCCGACAGGAAGCCGTTCGGCTTGCCTTCGGTAAACGGAGAATTGGCGAACAGGGCCGTGGCGATCGGCTGCAGCGCCAGGCTCATGCGGAACTTGGCGACCATGTCGGCTTCGCTGGAGAAGTCGAGATTGGCCTGCACCGTGCAGGTGCGCAGCATCATGTCGAGGCCGAGCCCGCCGACCTTGGGCATGTACTCGCGCATGATGACGTACCGGCCCTTGGGCATGACCGGCACCTCTTCCCGCTTCCAAAGCGGCGAGAAGCCCAGGCCCACGAAGCCCAGGCCCAGCTCGTCGGCGACCGTCTTGACCTCGTCCAGGTGCTTGCCGGTCTCGTCGCAGATGTCGTGCATGGTCGCCAGCGGCGCGCCCGACAGCTCGAACTGGCCGCCCGGCTCCAGGCTGACATTGGCGCCGTTGCGCTCCAGCCCGATGATCGTCGGGCCTTCCATCACCGGGGTCCAGCCGAAGCGTTGGAGACCCGTCAGCAGGGCGTGCACGCCCTTGTCGCCCTCGTAGGGCACCGGCGCGTTAGAGCCCAGGTAGAAGCCGAACTTCTCGTGCTCGGCACCCACGCGGAAGGCCTCCTTGGGCTTGCAGCCCCGGGCGAAATATTCGGTCAGCTCGGAGAGCGTCAGCGGACGCTCCTGGACGCTAGCGGTGTCGGCCATGCAAGCCGTCCCTCCCCAGGGGTTGCGATGCCGCGGGTGGAGAGGGCCCATTCTCTCCGCCGACGGCGATACTACTCGGTCACGCCCAGTTGGGCGTTTTCTTTGCGAACCTCAAGGGGCAGCCTTGAGCATAATTGTCTAGCGCCAGTCCCCCGCCGCCGCCTGCCACAGCGTCATGGCCGAGATCGCGGCCGTGTCGGCGCGCAAGATGCGAGGCCCCAGCGACACCGGCGTGACGAAGGAAAGTCCCCGCAGCCGCTCGCGTTCCTCGGGCGCGAAGCCGCCTTCCGGCCCGATCAGGATGGCGGCGGGCGCGCCCGTCCCCGCCAGCGCCTCGATCGCCGGCTTAGCGTCGCCGCCCTCGTCGCAGAAGACCAGGCGTCGCGCGGGGTCCCAGCCGTCCAGGATCTTGTCCAGCTTCTCCGGATCGACGATCTCGGGCACGTCGAGACGCCCGGTCTGCTCGGCCGCTTCCATGGCGATGGCGTCCAGCCGACCCAGCTTGACGAAGTCGACATTGGTGCGGCGCGTGATCGTCAGGCGAACGCGGCGCGCCCCCAGTTCGGCGGCCTTCTCGACGATGGTCTCGACCCGGCCGCGCTTGACCATCGCGACGATCAGATCGAGGTCGGGGCCGATCTCCATCGGCCGGGTCTGGGCGTCGGCCTTCAGCAGGCAGCCGCGCTTGGTCGCCTCGACGATGCTGGCGCGCCACTCGCCGTCGCGGCCGTTGAACAGCAGCACCTCGTCGCCGACCGACAGGCGCATCACCGAGGTCAGGTAGCGGGACTGGTCGACGGTGGGGACGACGCCGGCCCGGGCCGACAGGTCGTTGGGAACGAAAAGACGGATCATGGCGTCCTTCTAGCGCAACCACGCCGCGCGGGGGTAGGGTCACGACATGAGCAAGTCCGACGACTACGACAACGAGCTCGTCCAGCTGCAGCTGGCCCTGATCGCCATGCAGAAGAAGGCCATCAAGGACGGCTGGAAGATCCTGGCCGTCTTCGAGGGCCGCGACGCCGCCGGCAAGGACGGCACGATCGCTCGCATCGTCCAGCACCTTTCCAAGCGCGCCACCAGCGTGGTGGCCCTGCCCAAACCCAACGAGCGCGAACGCAGCGAGTGGTACTTCCAGCGCTATGTCGAATATCTGCCGGCCTGCGGCGAGGCGGTGCTGTTCAACCGCTCCTGGTACAACCGGGCGGGCGTCGAGCGGGTCATGGATTTCTCCACGCCCCAGCAGCAGGAACAGTTCCTGCGCGACGTGCCCGCCTTCGAGCGGATGCTGGTCGAGAACGACACGCGCTATGTGAAGTTCTGGCTCGATATCAGCCGCGAGGAGCAGGTCCAGCGCCTGAAGGCCCGCCGCGAGGATCCGCTGAAGGCCTTCAAGACCAGCGACCTAGACAAGGTCGCCGAGGAGAAGTGGGACGACTACACCAAGGCCCGCGACGAGATGCTGATGCGCACCCACAGCGACATCGCGCCGTGGATCTGCGTCCGCGCCGACCACAAGAAGGCCGCGCGGCTCAACGTCATTCGCTGGCTGCTGCACGCCGCCGGCGACAAGAAGATCGCCAAGGGCGTGGCGCGCCCCGATCCCGAGGTGATCTTCTCGTTCGAGCCCAGCGCGCTCGAGGATGGGCGGCTGGCGCGCTAGCGCGTCTTCCGCGTCTTTCGCTCGGCCGCGATCGCGGCGTTCTGGGCGATGCGATGGCGGACGATGTCGGCGATCAGATCCGACGGGAGCGGCGCGTCGGGCTGGAAGCGGATCGTGCCCTTGGCGGTCTCGAACCCCGCCAGGCGGTCAGCGAACGCGTCGATCACCGCGCCCGGATAGAAGGCGCAATGCTTCGCCGCCGCGCCGAAGTGGACGAGATTGCCGTTCAGCTTGAAGGTGGGCAGGCCATAGCTGATGGCCTCCGTCGCCTCGGGGGCGAGCGCGCGGATTTGGCCGCGAAGGGTCTCCAGCGCCGCCCGCTGGTCGGCGGGCAGCTTGGAGAGGTAGTCGTCGACGGACGCGGCGGGGGGCTTCATCGGTCGCTTCTCGCTGGAACGGGTCTAGGACGTTTGGCGAAGCGCCCCGCCGACATCTCGCTCGTCTATTTCGCCCCGTACAGCGCCATCACGTCCTTGCGGAACGCCGCGCCGCTGTCGGGACGGCTGTAGAACATGTGACCGCCCGGATAGTTGGACAGGGTCACGCGGCCAGCGGCCGTGGCTGGCATGGCGTCGACGACTAGGCGCGAGGCGAAGAACGGGCACGACAGGTCGTTGTAGCCGTGGACGATCAGCACCTTCAGCTTCGGATCGACCGAGACCACCTTGCGCAGGTCGGTGACCGACTCGGTATCCGGCCCCCGGCCGCGATCCCACAGGCGGTTGACGGTTCCCGACAGCGCCTCGTATCGCGCATCCGGCTTCCAGCCGACGATCCGAGTGGTGAAGTCGACGATCGCGCTGGTGGTCGGGGCGATGATCGCGTCGAGGATCGGGTCGTTGACCTCCTGGGTCGGCGCGTTCGGGAAGGGATCCAGCGAGGTGACGTTGCTGTCGTAGCGGCTGCCCAGGCGCCCCTTGTCGCGGAACACCTCGCGCAGGAACGACTGCGTCTCCAGGCGTCCGCCGGCGCGGCGGACATAGTCGGGATCAAGGCCGGTCATGGCCGAGACCTTCGTGGTCAGACGCTGGAGAGCGGCCGGGTCAGAGCCCTTCATCAGGTCGACCATGTATTCGCCGCGCGTGTAGTCCTCGACGGCCTTGATGGCCTCCGGCGTCAGCTTGCCGTCGCGCTCCAGCTTGGCCGCCGCGATCGAGGGCAGGGTCCACATGGACGGCAGGGGCGAAATCTCCTGCGAGGCGCGGCCGGCGCTGGTCAGCAGCGGCGAGACCAGCACGACGCCCTTCACCGCGACGCCCAGATCGGTCTGCAGCTCATAGGCCAGGCGCGGGCCGCGGAAGCCACCGTAGCTCTCGCCGACAAGATACTTGGGCGAGGTCAGGCGCTCGGTCTTCACGAGGTAGTCGAAGACGATCCGCGATAGGTATTCGATGTCCTGCTTGACGCCGTAGAAGCGCTTTTTTGTCTCCTCCTCGCCCACCAGCGAGCGCGAGAAGCCCGTGCCGACCGGGTCGATGAAAACGAGGTCGGTGAAGTCCAGCCAGCTGGCCGGATTGTCCTGCAGCTTGCTGAAGTCCGACGGGCTGTCGCCCTCGGCCCCGAACTGGACGCGCTTGGGGCCCAGGGCGAAGTTCAAATAGACGCTGGCCGCGCCCGGGCCGCCGTTGAAGGCGATCGTGATCGGCCGGTTCGGGTCGCGCGGACCGTCCAGCACGTACGAGGTGTAGACCACCTCGGCGACCTTCTTGCCCTTCTCGTCGCGCACCGGCAGCGCGCCGACGGTGGCGGTGTAGGCGATGGTCTTGCCAGCGATGACGGTGGTCTGCTTGACCGACTTGTCGGCCGGGAAGGCCGGCAGGTCCCCGGCGGACTTTTCAGCGGCGGGCTTGTCGCCGCCCTTGTCCTGGGCCCAGGCGGGGGCGGCCCCCACCAACACCAACGACGCCATAAAGGCCGCGACGCCCGCGCCGAAAACCTGTTTCATATTCGTCCCCTCGACCGAGGACGAAATTGCTAGGGCAACCTGCAAATCTTCACAACCGTTCCAAAGCGTGCTCGCTTGCGGAAAAATCAGGGAGACGCCGAGGATGGACAAGGGCAGCGCGCGAGCCGCCGCGTTGACGCGCCTGGCGATCGGCCTGGCGCAGGGAATCGCGCTGTTCCTGCTGCAAAAGGCCGACGAGGGGAAAAGCTGGCCGGCCACCCAACCCGTGCTCTACGCCCCGCTGCTGCTCTGCGTCCTGGCGGTTCCCCTGCTGCCGCTATCGGCTCTGTCGGCGATGCGCCGAAGGGCCCTGCTCGCCTGGAGCGCGGTCGCCGCCGCCTTGGTCGCGATCATGGCGGTCCATGCCGCCTGGGTCGGCGCGGCGCCCGATCGCCTGGGGGCCGGACCGCTGTCGCCGCCGGTGTTCGTCGCCGTGGCCGTCCTGCTGTTCATCGCCCACCATCTGGTCCAGCCGGCCGAGGCGGCGGGCAAGCCGGTCGCGCCCTACGCCGACTATTTCGACCTCGTCGGGACCAACGTCGTCCGCCTCTTTCTGTCGCTGGCGTTCACGGGGGCGTTCTGGCTGCTGCTGTTCCTGGCCGGCGCGCTCTTCAAGCTGATCGGCGTCGAGGCGATCCAGAAGCTGATCGGCGAGACCGCCTTCGCCTTCCCCGCCACGGGCCTGATGTTCGCCGCCGCCGTCCACATGGCCGTGCAGCTGACCGAGGCGCGCGCGGGCCTGGTGCGCGGCGTGCGGACCGTGGGCCTCGTCCTGCTGGCCTGGCTGCTGCCACTGATGGTGGTGATCGCCGGCGGCTTCCTGGCCACCTTGCCGTTCACGGGCCTGGCCCCGCTGTGGAGCACCAAGGCCGCGGCCTCCCTGCTGCTGTCGGCCGCCGCCGCCCTGATCATCCTGATCAACGCCGCCTATCAGGACGGTCTCGAGCCGCCCAACCCGATCCTGCGCTGGGCCGCGCGGGCGGCGAGCCTGCTGCTGATCCCGATCGTCGCCCTGACCGCCTACGCCTTGTGGCTGCGGATCCACCAGTATGGCCTGACGCCCGACCGGGTGATGGCGGTGACCTACCTGATCGTCGCGCTGGGCTTCACGATCGGCTACACGCTCGCCGCCACGCGACCGGGCGCCTGGATGAAGCCGCTGGAGGCGACCAACCTCGTCATGGCCGCCGTCTCGGTCCTTCTGCTGATCGCCCTCTTCACGCCGATCGCCGATCCCGCGCGGCTGTCGGTGGGAAGCCAGGTCAAGCGGCTGGAGAGCGGTAAGGTCGCGGCGGAGAGATTCGACTTCCAGTTCCTGCGGTTTAGGAGCGGTCGCTACGGCAGCCTGGCGCTGGAGCAGTTGAAGTCGGGCCGCGACGCCGAGGTCGCCAAGCGCGCCGTCGCGGCTTCGACCCTGAAGGCCTGGACCATCCCAGAAAGCGACAAGCCCGACTTTTCCAAGATCGTCGTCTATCCGACCGGCGCGAAACTGCCCGCCAGCTTTGTCAGCCAGGATTGGGGCACCCAGCGCCCCACCTGCGTCAACGCCGACTCCAACTGCCGGGCGCTGCTCCTCGATGTCGACGGCGATGGCGCCGATGAGGTGCTGCTGGGCGACGAGATCAGATTTGATGTTTTCAAGACATCAGAGGGGCGCTGGGCGCGAGTCGCGGCGACCTCGACAGCCTGCGGCTTCGTGGATTTCGACTCGGCGTTGAAGAGCGGCCAAGTCCGCATGGGCGAGCCCCTGCCGCGTCGCGACCTCATGGTCGGCGACAGGGCCCTGATGCTTGAACCGACCGACAAGGGCTGCCCTCGAGAGGCGGCGCCCCATACCCTCAAGCCCGTCAGTGGCGGCCTGTTCGGCGCTCCCTTCTAACCCACCCCCTCGCTGATCGCGTTGAGCCGGGCATAGACGCCACCCGTGGCTTTCAGCTCGGCGTGGCGGCCTTCCTCGACGACGCGGCCCTTCTGGAAGACCAGGATCCGGTCGGCGCCGCGCACCGTCGACAGGCGGTGGGCGATGACGATCGTCGTGCGGCCCTCCATCAGCGCCTCGGCGGCGGCCTGGACGAGGCCTTCGGTCTCGACGTCCAGCGACGAGGTCGCCTCGTCCAAGACCAGGATCGGGGCGTCGGCCAGGAAGGCGCGGGCGATGGCCACGCGCTGGCGCTCGCCGCCCGACAGCTTGACGCCCCGCTCGCCGACCAGGGTGTCGTAGCCCTTGGGCAGCTTCAGGATGAAGTCGTGGGCGCGCGCCTTCTTGGCGGCCGCCTCGACCTCCTCGCGGGTCGCGCCGGGCTTGGCGTAGGCGATGTTCTCGTACAGCGAACGGTGGAACAGGGCCGGATCCTGCGGCACCACCGCGATGGCGCGGCGCAAGGACGTCTGGGTCACCATCGAGACGTCCTGCCCGTCGATGAAGATCGCCCCGTCCTGCAGGTCGTGCAGGCGCTGGACCAGCTTGACGAAGGTCGACTTGCCCGAGCCCGTCGGGCCGACCAGGGCCACGCGCTCGCCGGGCGCGATCTTCAGGGAGAAGCGATCGTACAGCGGCGCGCCGGCGGCCTTGTAGCGGAAGGTCACGTCCCGGAACTCGATCGCGCCGGGACCCGGCTGGAAGTCCGGCGCGCCGGGCGCGTCGGCGATCTGGGGCTCTAGCCGCGTCCAGGCCGCCACGTCCTCGGTGTCGTCGAGCCCCTTCTGAAGCATGCGGATGTTCTCGCCCAGGTTCCGCAGGTAGCCGCTCATCAGCATGAAGGCGGTGATCGCGAAGGCCACGTCGCCGGGCGTGGCCGTGCCTTGCGTCCAGCCCCAGACCATGGCGCCGGTCAGACCGGCCTGCAGCACGACGAGCAGCAGGTTCTGCCCCAGCCACACGTCGGTGAAGCGGTTCCAGGTCACCATCACCGCGTCGCGCCAGGCGGCCGTGACCTCGGCCAGGCGCTGGGCCTCGCGCTGCTCGGCGCCGAAGCTCTTCACGGTCGGGTTCGAGGTCACGGCGTCGGCCAGGGCCCCGCCGATCTGGGAGTCGAAGGCGTTGGACCTCAGGTTGCTCGGCCGTACATAGCGCTCGGTGACCCACAGGTTGACCGACAGATAGGCGATCACCACGACCAGCGAGATCCCACCCGCCAGCGGCTGGCGGATCAGCATGGCGACGGAGAGGCCGACCAGCACGATGACGCCGGGCCCCAACCAGATCGTCACCGCGTCGGTGACGCTGTCATAGCCCCACATGGCGCGGGTCAGCTTGCGGACGGTGGCGCCAGCGAAGCTGTCGGCATGCCAGTCCGACGAGAAGGCCTGCACCTTGGCGAAGCTCTCGTTGGTCATCTCCTCCATGTTCCGGGCCGCCAGCGGGATCCAGAACCGGTGGGCGATGTTGCGCACCACAGCGAAGGCGAAATAGACGCCGATGAACATGGCCAGCGCCGACCAGGCGCCGGCGTCGCCGCGCGGCTTGGTCGCGACGGTGTCCACCAGGTGTCCCGAGGCGTAGGGCAGAGCCAGGTCGAAGCCGACCGCCACCAGGGTCAGGCCGACGCCCAGGCCGAACAGCAGCGGCCGCCGCTTCCAGAAGCGGGCGATGAAGGCCAGCACCTGGCGGTTGGACAGCGCGCGTTTTCGGGCGCCGATTTCGTCTTCGTCCTCGAACAGATCGCTCATGGCGAGGCTACATAAGGCCTCGGGAGCCTTAGCGGGAGGCGCCTTTTCGTCGGCCGAACGGCCGCCAACGCAGGAACCACCGGATCGCCGGCCCGATCACCGGCGTGCGCAGCATCGGTCGGACCGCGTGGGGACGGGTCTTCAGGAAGCAGACCACCGCGCCGATCCAGAAGACGGTGGTGGGCATGTAGGGAACGACCAGGCCCACGGCGCCGGTGGCGACCAGCACGCCGCCGAGGCCATCCAGCGCCCAGCGCTCGGCGCGGCTAAGGCGACGGCGGCGCGAGCGACGATCCTGGACGGCGGAAGCCATGGCCCGATCCTCGCGCCCGGCGAACCCGCTGTCGAGAGGATTGAGAGCCGCTCGCAACATCGCGAGCCCTTAAGCGTGGCGGAGGCGCGGGCCCGGCGAGCGGCGATCCTTGGCGAGCCCCCGCCGGATGCGCGGGCCGAACTTGGTGGCCGAGGCCAGGCGAGCGACCATGCCGGCATCGCCGGACCGCGCGAAAAGCCGCGCGGCGACGGTCCATAGGGTCGTGGTCACCGGGTGCGGCAGCACGATCCCGGCCGCGCCGCCGGCCATCAGCAGACTCCAGCCCGAGACACGAAGAGCGGCGGTGGTCATTGCGGAATTCCTCGGAGGAAAAAAGGCGGGGAGGACCAACGGAGCGGTGATGTGGTCCTCCCCGAAATCGTCGCCTATTCGGCGGCGATGGCGATGTCGGCGATCGAGACCCCCACCCGTTGGGCGACGCCCGCGGCGTAGGCCGGATCGGCCCGGTGGAAGTGGACCAGCTGGCGCTTGATGATCGCTTCGGGCACGCCCTGCATGGCCGCCGCGATGTTGTCGAACAGCTGGGTCTGCTGCTCGGGGCTCATCAGGCGGAACAGCGCGCCGGGCTGGCTGTAGTCGTCATTGCCGTCCCGGTGGTTGAAGCGGTCCGCGTCGCCGTGCAGCGGCAGCGGCGGCTCGGCGACCGAGGGGTCATCGACCGGCCCGCCGAAGCTGTTGGGCTCGTACCAGGCGTCGGTGCGCGGCGGGCTGTCGAAGCGCATGGCGCCGTCGGCGTGGTAGTGATGCACCGGGCAGCGCGGACGGTTGACCGGCAGCGCCTCGTAGTGCGTGCCGATCCGGTAGCGGTGGGCGTCGGCATAGGCGAAGATCCGCGCCTGCAGCACCTTGTCCGGCGAGAAGCCGACCCCCGGGACGATGTTCGACGGCGAGAACGAGCTCTGCTCGACCTCGGCGAAGTAGTTGTCCGGGTTGCGGTTCAGCTCCAGCACGCCGACCTCGATCAGCGGGAACTCGCCATGCGGCCAGACCTTGGTCAGGTCGAAGGGGTTGTAGGACGTCCGCTCGGCCTGTTCCTCGGTCATGATCTGCACGCAGAAGGTCCAGCGCGGATAGTCGCCGCCCTCGATGGCCTCGAACAGGTCGCGCTGGGCGCTCTCGCGGTCGCCCGCGATCACGGCGTTCCCTTCGGCGTTGGTCCAGTTCTTGATCCCCTGCTGGGACTTGAAGTGGAATTTCACCCACACCCGCTCATTGGCGGCGTTGATGAAGCTGTAGGTATGGCTGCCGAAGCCGTGCATGAACCGGTAGCCCTGCGGCAGGCCCCGGTCGCTGAACAGCGTCGTCACCTGGTGCAGGCTCTCGGGGCTCAGGCTCCAGAAGTCCCACATCGCCGTCGGCGAGCGCAGGTTGGTCACCGGGTGGCGCTTCTGGGTGCGGATGAAGTCGGGGAACTTCAGCGGGTCGCGGATGAAGAACACTGGCGTGTTGTTGCCCACCAGGTCCCAGTTGCCCTCCTCGGTATAGACCTTCAGGGCGAAGCCGCGCACGTCGCGCTCGGCGTCAGCCGCGCCGCGCTCGCCCGCCACGGTCGAGAAGCGCAGCAGAACCTCGCTCTCGGCGCCCGGCTGCAAGGCCTTGGCCTTGGTCCAGCGGCTGATGTCCTTGGTGATCTTCAGCGTGCCGTAGGCGGCCGAGCCCTTGGCGTGCACGACCCGCTCGGGGATTCGCTCGCGGTTCTGGTGGGCCAGCTTCTCCAGCAGCTGGTAGTCCTGCATCAGCAGCGGACCGCGCGGACCGGCGCTGATCGAATTCTGGTTGTCCGCGATCGGCGCGCCGGCCGTCGTGGTCATCGTCGTCTTGGTCATGGCTCGTCTCCGCCGTTGATGCGCGAACCTTGGCCGCCAGGCTTCAATAAATCCAATTGATCGTTTTTCTCGACGGGATCGGATTTCTCTATGTCCGCATGAGCAAGCTTGGCCGATCGCGCGCCGCACGGCTTGAACGTTATGGCCGCCCTTTTCCGCTTGGGCTGGCGCGGGTAAGCCTGCCGTCATGAACACGCACGCCATCCTGCCCGACGCGGCGGCGACCAACTGGGTCGACCGCTACGCGCCTCCGAGCCTGCGGCCCTGGCTGAAGCTCGGTCGCTTCGACCGGCCGGCGGGCATTTGGCTGTTGATGCTGCCAGGCTGGCAGGGCGTCGCCCTGGCCGCCGCCGAGCAGGGCCGCTGGCCCAATCCGCTGCTGCTATTGGCGGTGTTCGTCGGCGCGGCGCTGATGCGAGCGGCCGGCTGCGCCTTCAACGACATCGTCGACCGCGACTTCGACGCCCAGGTCGCCCGCACGGCGATGCGCCCAATCCCGGCCGGGCTGATCAGCGTCAAGCAGGCCTGGGGTTTTCTGGTCGGCTGCAGCCTGGTCAGCTTCCTGATCCTGGTCTGCCTGGGCTGGACGGCGATCCTGCTGGGCGTGCTGTCGTTGGGCTTGGTCGCGGCCTATCCGTTCATGAAGCGCATCACCTGGTGGCCGCAGGCCTGGCTGGGCCTGACCTTCAACTGGGGCGCCCTCTTGGGCTACGCCGCGGCCGTCGGGCATCTCTCGTGGTCGGCCGCCCTGCTCTACGCGGCGGGCATCTTCTGGACCCTGGGCTACGACACGATCTACGCCATCCAGGACATCGAGGACGACGCCCTGGCCGGCATCAAGTCCTCGACCCGGCGCCTGGGGAAGCACGTGAAGCTGGGCGTGGCGGGGTTCTATACGGTCTCGGCGGCGCTCCTGATCGCGGCCGCCTGGGTCGGAGGCCTGGGCCCCCTGTTCCTGCCCTTCGCCGGCGCCTTCGCCCTGCACCTGTCGCGGCAGGCGGCGGCGGTGCGGCTGGATGACGGATCTGGCGCGCTGAAGCTCTTCAAGTCGAACGCGCTGGCGGGGTTGATCGTTGTCCTGGGCCTCGTCGCTGGACTGTGGAAGCCGGGCGTGAGCTTCTAGGAAAACGCGCCTCCCCTCCCCCCCGCGGGGAGGGGGCAGGGGGTGGGGGTGTCAGCGCCACCCTAACCGATACGGAGCAGCGCCCCCATCCCCAACCCCTTCCCCGCGAGGGGGAAGGGGCTCTAGGCCCTACTTGCTCGGCGCGAGACCCGTGTTCAGCACCCAGCCGACATTGTCGTTTTCGTCGGCCACTTCCCACCACAGCTCCTGCTGCTTGCCGGTCGGGTAGACGATGGCGCCGGCGGGCAGGGTGCGGATCAGCTTGCCGCCGGCGACCGGGGTCGCGCGCAGGGCGACGGGGCGCTGGGCGGTGAAGGTCTTGGCCGGGGCGGCGGCGGCGGCCGGACCGGCCTCCGACAGCAGGCCCAGATCGCCGATCATCTTCGAATAGGCGTTGATGAACGACAGGGTGACGATGCGGCCGATGTCGGTGTCCTCGTAGCCGCCGCCCACCGCGCCGGCGAAGCTCAGGCCGCCGCCGGCGCCCCAGCCGATGTCGTTCTTCACCGCATAGCCTTCGGACACGGACATCGTCTCGGTCGTGCGAACGTTGGTCAGCGACAGGACGGTGTTGGCTTCCAGCTTCTTGGTCTTGATGCCGCCGACCAGGCCGCCGACGCGACCGCCGATCAGGCCGCCGATGGCGCCGGCCACCGCGGTTCCGCCGACATTGCTGTTGCTGCCCTGGACTTCGGCGACCAGCACGTAATCGGCCGCCTTGACCTGGCCTTGGCCGACGTTCGAGCCGCGCTGCAGGCCGAGGTTGCCGCCGATGGCGCGCTCCTTCTCTGCCGCGCTGAGGCCAGCGCCCCGATCGACCAGGTTGAAGCAGCCCGAGCGCTGGACGATGGCGCGAAGCACCTTCTGCGGCGAGGCGAGGTTGTACTGGGTCCAGCCGCTGGAATCGTCGCCGTCGACGATCGACAGCGTGCCCAGCTTGCGCGCGCAACGCGGCACTTCGCCCGAGGCTTGGGTCTGCATCTGCTGGCCCTTGCTGGCCTTGGCTTGAGCAAAACCGGTGGCGGGCGTGATGGCGCTGAGCGCCAGGCCGACGACCAGCGCGCTGCGGAAAGCTTTCATGTCTTGGCATTCCCCGTAAAAATGAGCGGACGCACTCGTACAGGCGAATTTTTACAAAGCAAAGTTACGGCGCGGTCATCCCGCGAAGCCGCCTTCATCCAGGAACTCTTGTTCGCCCGCCGTCGTCTCTCGGCCAAGACCCGCGTTGCGGTGGGGGAAACGGCCAAATCTGGCGATGATGTCGCGATGCATCAGCGCCCACTTCATCGACTCCTCGTCGCCGGTGTCGGCCTGCAGGCCGGCGAACAGCTGGACGCTGAACTCTTGATCGACCAGCGACTCCGAATGCTCGAACGGCAGGTAGAAGAACGGCCGCAGCGTCGGGTCGATGGCAGGGTCGTGGTCGTGGCCCGCGGCGATGGCGGCGCGGGCGAACATCCGCGCCAGCGGATCGGTGGCGAAGGCGTGGGGCGTGCCCCGGAACATGTTGCGCGGGAACTGGTCTAGCAGGATCAGCAGGGCCAGCGCCCCTTCCGCCGTTTCGGCCCAGGCGTCGTAGCGGCGCATCGAGGCGCGGTAGTGGGTCTGCTCGAACTTCAGCGCGATGGCGGAGTCGAACGCGGTGTCCTTGGCGAACCACTTGGCGGGGCCCGCCTGGCGCCAGAAGCCGACGACGTCGTTGGGATGCGCGCTCATCAAGTCCTCCGGCGTCCATGTTCAAACCCGGTTCATCCGGCGAGTCCGACACTGCTATCAAGGGACAAGCCCGGGCCTCGCTTCAAGGCCCTTCGGAGCAAGACATGAAACGTGTGATCACGACCGCCCTGGCGCTCTCGCTGCTGGCGGGGGCGGCCCAGGCCCAGGCGGTGGGGGCGGTGGTCGCTCAGCAGCAACAGCAGCAGCGCGAGCAGCGGCCACGAGACGACGGCCCGCGCCCGGATCGCGGCGGCCAGCGCTGGGGCGATCGCGGCGGTGATCGCGGCGTCCGCCAGCCAGACGGCGGCTGGAACCGGGGCGATCGGCCCCAGCCGCCCCAGGGGCAGCCCCAACCCGCGCGCCCCGAAGGCGACCGGGACCGGGGCAGCGACGATCACCGGGGTGGGTGGGATCGCAACGACAACAATCGCCCCGGCGGGCCGGATCGCGGACGGGACCGCGATCGCGACGATCATCGCTGGAACGACAACCGTGACCGGGACCGCAACGACTATCGCTGGAACGACAATCGGAGCTGGGAGTGGAACGACCGCGGCCGCGATCGCTATCGGGACCGCGACCGGGGACGGCCGAGCTATGACCGCTATACCTACCGTCCGTTCTATTCCGCGCCGCAACGCTACCGCGCGCCGGGCTACGCCTATCCGCGCGGCTGGTATGCGCGGAGCTGGTCGTTCGGCGACTATCTGCCGGGCGGCTGGTACGGCAGCTCGTACTATCTCGACGCCTGGCGCTATGGGCTGCCCCAGCCCCCGATCGGCTGCGAGTGGGTGCGGGTCGGCGGCGACGCTATCCTGGTGGACATCTGGAGCGGCCAGGTCCTGAGCGTCTGGCGCGATCTTTTCTGGTGATCGTCTGCTGTTGAGCAAGGAGGGGCGGGGGAGCGATCCTCCGCCCCTTTTTCTTGCCCTTCGCGCGAGGTTTTTTCGTCTCGTGATGGCGAAGCCGCGAGCCCGTGACTAAAACGGGGGCGCGAAGGTCGCGCGTTTTCCCCGTTCTGTCGGCTCCGCCTTGACGAAACGGCAAAAAAACGCTCAAACGCCCGGCCTTCGTCGCTCGTCCGTTGCGCCGAGTGACCCTGATCGACCAGTCCTGGAGAAAAAACATGCGCGTCTACTACGACCGCGACGCCGACATCGCCCGCATCCTGGACAAGAAGATCGCCATCGTAGGCTATGGCAGCCAAGGTCACGCCCACGCGCTTAACCTTCGCGACTCGGGCGCCAAGAACGTCGCCGTCGCGCTGCGCGCCGGCTCGCCGACCGCCAAGAAGGCCGAAGGCGAGGGCCTGAAGGTCATGACGGTGGCCGAAGCCGCCGCCTGGGCCGACCTGATCATGATCCTGGCGCCGGACGAGCACCAGGCCGCGATCTACAAGAACGACATCGCCCCCAACATCCGTGACGGCGCGGCCCTGCTGTTCGCCCACGGCCTGAACGTCCACTTCGGCCTGATCGAGCCGAAGAACACCATCGACGTGCTGATGGTCGCGCCGAAGGGCCCAGGCCACACCGTGCGCGGCGAGTACCAGAAGGGCGGCGGCGTGCCGTGCCTGATCGCGGTGCACCACAACGCCACCGGCAACGCCCTCGACCTCGGCCTGGCCTACGCCAGCGCCATCGGCGGCGGCCGCTCGGGCATCATCGAGACCAACTTCCGCGAAGAGTGCGAGACCGACCTGTTCGGCGAACAGGCCGTCCTGTGCGGCGGCACCGTAGAGCTGGTCCGCGCCGGCTTCGAAGTGCTGGTGGAAGCCGGCTACGCGCCGGAAATGGCCTATTTCGAGTGCCTGCACGAGCTGAAGCTGATCGTCGACCTCATGTACGAGGGCGGCATCGCCAACATGAACTACTCGATCTCGAACACCGCCGAGTACGGCGAGTACGTGACGGGTCCGCGCATCATCACGCCGGAAACCAAGGCCGAGATGAAGCGCGTGCTGGAAGACATCCAGTCGGGCAAGTTTGTCCGCGACTTCATGCTGGAAAACCAAGTGGGCCAGCCCTCGTTCAAGGCCACGCGTCGCCGCGCGGCCGAGCACCAGATCGAGGAAGTCGGCGGTCGCCTGCGCGACATGATGCCCTGGATCGCCAAGAACAAGTTGGTCGACCAGGCCAAGAACTAAGGTCCTTACGGGCCTCTAGCTTCGGTACGCACCGCTTATCCAACGAAGCCCTCGGCCCTTCCAGGCCGGGGGCTTTTCGTTTGCCGCTTGCGTCACGGCGATCCGCGTGCATAAAGTGAACCAGATGGTTCAGTATTCAGCCGCCCGGCTTGACGCCTCGTTCGCCGCTCTGTCCGACGCCACCCGGCGCGGCGTGCTGGAGGCGCTCGGTCATGGCGAGGCCTCGATCACCGAGCTGGCCAACCGCTTCCAGATGACCCTGACGGGCATGAAGAAGCACGTGGCGGTGCTGGAGGCGGCGGGCCTGGTGACGTCGAAGAAGATCGGTCGCGTACGCACATGCCGGCTGGTCGTCAGCGGGCTCGCCGACGAGGCCGCGTGGATCGAGCGCTACCGCCAGCGCTGGGCGCTGCGGTTCGACGCGCTGGACCAGATCGTCGAGGATTTGAAACAGAGGGAGAGCCCGGATGTCCGGAAAGAATGAGACGGTCGTGGAGCGCAGGTCGGACCGGGAGCTGGTCGTCACGCGGGTCTTCGACGCGCCGGCGCGTATCGTGTTCGAGGCGTGGTCCAAGCCCGAGCTGTTCCAGCGTTGGTGGGTTCCCAAGGCGCTGGGCGTGCCGTTGCGCGCCTGCGAGATGGATGTCCGCACCGGTGGCGGCTATCGCCTGGAGTTCGGGCTCGACGCCGCCAACAGCATGGCTTTCTACGGCAAGTACACGGACGTGACCCCGCCCTCGCGCATCGTCTGGACCAACGAGGAAGGCGGCGAGGTCTCGGTGACCACCGTCAACTTCGAGGACCAGGGCGGCAAGACCCTGCTGACGCTGAGCGAGCTCTATCCCTCCAAGGAGGGTTGCGACGAGGCGATCCAGGGCTCGGCGGCGGGCTTGCCGATGCAGTTCGACCAGCTGGATGAGCTACTGGCCGAGCTGGTCGGCTAGGGCGCAAGGAAAGCCATCTCCCGTGTCATCCCGGCCGTAGCGCGCAGCGCGAAGAGCCGGGACCCAGGGGCGACGCGCTCGGCGCTCCCGCACCCCCTGGGTCCCGGATAGCCTCCGCGAGGCTTCCGGGATGACACGGGTTGGTTTCGCGAGAGAGTTCTCCTCACTCCAAAACGAACACCGGCCCCCAGCCCAGCTGGTAACGGTGCTCGCCCGAGGACAGGTGAGGGCGCAGCTGCCAAGCGCCGGGCTGTAGGACGCCGGGCGGTCGGCCCTCGACATAGGTGACGGTCAGCACCTCGCCGCCTGGCTCGGACACCGAGAACTGGCGGATCGGGGGCGCGGCGTTCGACAGCGCCCGGGCGATCTCGTCCGGGCCGCGCACCCGCAGCGGAGCGGGGGCGGCCAGGCGCGCGGCGACCTCGGCATAGGCGCCGACGGCGATCACGCGGGGACCCTGGCGCAGGACGCCGTAGCCGACATGGGTAAAGCCGGGCGCGACCAGATTGGCGCGGTGGCCGGGGCTGTCGCGCCACTGGTTCATGATCTGGTCGGACCGCACCGCGCCGTCGGCGTTGCGGCGCATGGCGATGTTCTCGGCCGGCGCGCCAACGAGGTCGCGCGCCAACAGACCGACGCGGCCGGCGGGGGAGTAGCCCTCCCGCGTCAGGTGGTCGAACCGTTCGGTCGTCGCCATGTCGGCCGCGTGGGCGCGAGCGGCGGCGGTCAGTCCCGGGTCCCAGGCCAGGGGCGGGGCCCCTTCACGGCGACGGATCAGATTGTTGAGATCCAGCAGGGTCCGTTCGAAATCGTCGTCGAAGTCGCCGCCGGGCGGATCGGCCAGCAGGGTCCGCAGCCGGCGCTCATAGGCCAGCCAGGGTTGGGACGGGGCTGCGAGAGCGGTGGTGGCGAGGGGCGCGGCGGCCAAGGCGAGACCGCCGGCCAACAAGGTTCTTCGCGCGATGGATGTCATCCGGCCTTCCACAAACATTGAACGGCAAACATTGACAGGGTCGCCTCGGGACCAGACGTAAGGCGCATGCGTCCTGTCCGTTCCCTCTGGCTCGCCGGCCCTCAAGTCTGGCTCCCCGACTCCGAAGTCCAGGCCGCCCGGGAGAGAGCTCTCTGCCTGGACGCGGGTTTCGAGCCCATTACCCCAGCCGTCATGCCCCCAGGCGAGGGCGGCGACGAACTGGCGGCTCGTCAGTTCTACGCCGCCCGCATGGCGCAATTGCGCCAGGCCGACGCTGGCGTCGTCAACCTGACCCCGTTCCGAGGCCCCTCGGCCGACACCGCCGCCGTGTTCGAGGCCGGCGTGCTGGCGGGACTGGGCCGCCCGATCTTCGCCTATCTGAACGTCGCCAGCGAGATCGAAGCCGAGTACGTGGCCCGCGTCGACCAGATGCTGGGCGCCAGCCTCGACGAGAACCGCGTCTGGCGCGACGCCGACGACTGCCAGGTCGAGGACCACGGCCTGCCCGAGACCGTGATGCTGTGGGGCGAGGCCCGGCGGCTGTTCGTGATCGTCACCCACGATCCGCCGCGGGACGTGACAGGGCTGGAGCTGTGCCTGGAGGCGCTGGCGCTCTACGCGGAGTAGGGGGCTACCGGCCCCTGCGGTTCGCGAAGACCACGAATAGCCCCCCGCCGAGCGCCAAGAGGATCGCGATCCAGCTAGCGGGGGAGAATTCGGACATCGGAGTCTCCAGCTTGGATGGCGGTAGCGTGTGACTTTTCACCTCACCGTGCAAGAGCCGAGGCCGCTATGCGGTCGACTCTTTAAGGAGCGTTCGCGCCGCTCACCACCCCAGCGCCGCCTCGCCCCGCAGGATGGCCTCGGCCTCCGCCGAATGCTTGCCGCCGTCGCGGTCGTGCAGCACCAGGGGCGGTAGCAAGACCAGCGGGGCCTTGCCGGTCTTGATCGCCCGTACGATCACCCGCTTGGCCGGCGCATCCGCGAAGGGCGCGATCGGGCGGATGCGGAACGAGCCGGCCTTGGGCGCCAGTTGCGCCAGGATGTCGGCCAGACGGTCGGCGCGGTGAATGATCGTGATCGTCCCGCCCTCGCGCACCGCCTTCAGGCAGAAGGTCGTCCAGGCCTTGAGACCGCCGTCGGCCATCCAGGCGCCGCTCTTGGCGGGGTTGGGCGCGCGCAGGGTAGCGGCGTCGTCGAAGAACGGCGGATTGGTCATGACCGCGTCGAAGACGGGCAGCCCCGACGCCCGGAACCCCGAATCGACATCGCCCGCCTGAATGGCGACACGGTCGGACAGCAAGTTAAGGTCGGCGTTTTCGGTGGCCAGGCCGGCGGCGACGGGATCGCGTTCGACGCCTTGGAAAAGGGCTTCGGGCCGACGCGTGGCCGCCGCCAGCAGGGCGCCGCCGACGCCGCAGCCGGGCTCCAGCACGCGCTGGCCGGGCAGGGCGTCGCAAGCGGCCGCCAGCAGCGCCGCGTCCATCCCGGCCCTGTAGCCGTCGGCCCTCTGACGCAGCCGCACGCGGCCTCCCAGAACCCGATCTTCCGTCACCCGTAGATCGTCCAATGCTATCAGGCCTTGTGCTCTCCTTGACCCTGACCTATCCCGCCACCATTGTCCCTCGCAACGGTTCATCCCGCCGAATAGCGAATGGGGGACGCCGCAAGGAGATCTTGGTCTTGGACGCAGCCGCAGCGACCCTCCCCCGGAAGTCGGGCTCGGTGGATCGTCTCGTGCGCCTCGCCGAGACCGACATGGCCGGCGTCAACCGGCTGATCACCGAGCGCATGCAGAGCGACGTGCCGATCATCCCGGCGCTGGCCGAGCACCTGATCGCCGCCGGCGGCAAGCGCCTGCGCCCGTTGCTGACCGTCGCCGCCGCGCGGCTGGCTGGTTCGGACAATGACCACTGCCTGAAGCTGGCGGCGGCCGTCGAGTTCATCCACACCGCCACCCTGCTGCACGACGACGTCGTCGACGGCAGCGCGCTTCGTCGCGGCAAGGTCGCCGCGCACCTGATCTGGGGCGGCGCGCAGAGCGTGCTGGTCGGCGACTTCCTGTTCGCCCGCGCCTTCGAGCTGATGGTCGAGACCAACTCGATGAAGGCGCTGGAGATCCTGGCCCGCGCCAGCCGCGTCATCGCCGAGGGCGAGGTCATGCAGCTGATGCGCAGCCACGACCTGAACCTGTCCCAGGCCCTCTATCTCGAGATCATCCAGGCCAAGACCGCCGAACTGTTCGCCGCGGCCTCGGAGGCCGGCGCAGTCTCGGCGGGCGTCGATGTCGCCAAGACCGACGCGCTGAAGGCCTACGGCCTGCAGCTGGGCCTGGCGTTCCAGCTGGTCGACGACGCGCTCGACTATGGTGGCGCCACCGAGACCCTGGGCAAGAACGCCGGCGACGACTTCCGCGAAGGCAAGGCCACCCTGCCGCTGCTCCTCGCCATCGCCCGGTCGGGGCCGCGCGAGGCCGAGTTCTGGGAGCGGGCCGTTGGCCGTCGCGAACAGACGGAAGCCGACTTCCGCCGCGCTCGCGAGCTGATCATCGGCACGGGCGCGCTGGACGCCACCCTGGATCTGGCCACCGACTACGCCGACAAGGCTAAGGCGGCCCTGGCGATCTTCCCGGCGGACGAGTGGCGCGAGGCGCTGGAAGACCTGGCCGATTTCGCCGTGAGCCGCCGGGCCTAGGCGCGCGCGCCAGACGCGGTGAATTCGGCGTAATCCGGCGGACGCGATCTTCACAGGCGACCGGAACAGGGCCACCTAAGCGATCAGGGGCCCGGCTGGGCCCGACGGGGACAACACCTTGATCCGCTTCGTTCTGAACGTTCTCTGGTTTCTCTTCGGCGGCTTTTTGACAGGGCTCGGCTGGCTGCTGGCCGGCCTGATCCTGGCGATCACCATCGTTGGGCTGCCCTATGCGGGCGCGGCCTGGCGCATCGCCGGCTTCGCCTTCTGGCCGTTCGGCAAGGAGATCGTCAGCCGCGAGATGCTGACCGGTCGCGAGGACATTGGCACGGGACCGCTGGGCTTCCTGCTGAACGTGATCTGGTTCGTCCTGGCCGGCTGGTGGCTGGCCATAGGCCATATCGTGGTCGCGGCGGCCGAGGCGATCACGATCATCGGCATTCCGTTCGCGCTCAAGGACCTGCAGCTGGCCCAGATCGCCATCGCCCCGATCGGCCGCGAAGTGGTCCGACGCTAGGCGCCACGAAAAAGGGGCCGCCTCGCGGCGACCCCTTGATCGTTCTCAGGCTTTCCAGCCTCAGCCCGGCGAGATCATCTTCTCCGGCCGGACGTACTGGTCGAACTCCTCGTTCGTCAGATAGCCGCCGCCAACGGCCTCTTCGCGGAGGGTTGTGCCGTTCTTGTGCGCGGTCTTGGCGATCTTGGCGCAGGCGTCGTAGCCCAGCTTGCCGTTCAGGGCCGTGACCAGCATCAGGCTGTTCTCGACGCCCTTCTTGATGTTGTCGACGCGGGGCTCGATGCCGACCACGCAGTTGTCGGTGAAGCTGATGGCGGCGTCGGCGACCAGGCGGACCGACTGCAGGAAGTTGTAGGCCATCACCGGGTTGAAGACGTTCAGCTCGAAGTGGCCCTGGCTGCCGGCGAAGGTCAGGGTCGAATGATTGCCGAAAACCTGGGCGCAGACCTGGGTCAGGGCTTCCGACTGGGTCGGGTTGACCTTGCCCGGCATGATCGACGAGCCCGGCTCGTTCTCCGGCAGAGCCAATTCGCCGAGGCCAGCGCGTGGGCCCGAGCCCAGGAAGCGGATGTCGTTGGCGATCTTGAACAGCGAGGCGGCGACCGTGTTGATCGCGCCGTGCGTGAAGACCATGGCGTCATGGGCCGCCAGGGCCTCGAACTTGTTCGGCGCCGTGGTGAAGGCCAGGCCCGTGATGCTGGCGATCTGCTCGGCGACCTTCTCGGCGAAGCCGATGGGCGCGTTCAGGCCGGTGCCGACGGCGGTGCCGCCCTGGGCCAGCTGCATCAGCATCGGCAGGGTCATCTCGATGCGGGCGATGCCGTTCTCGATCTGCTGGGCGTAGCCGCCGAACTCCTGGCCCAGCGTCAGCGGGGTGGCGTCCTGGGTATGGGTGCGGCCGATCTTGATGATGTCCTTCCACTCGGCGGACTTGGCGGCGAGGGCCTTGTGGAGGTGTTTCAGAGCCGGGATCAGGTCGTGGACCACCTGTTCGGCGCAGGCGATGTGCATGGCCGTCGGGAAGGTGTCGTTCGACGACTGGCTCATGTTGACGTGGTCGTTCGGGTGAACGGGCTTCTTGCTGCCCATCTCGCCGCCCAGCATCTCGATGGCGCGGTTCGAGATGACCTCGTTGGCGTTCATGTTCGATTGGGTGCCCGAGCCCGTCTGCCAGACGACCAGCGGGAAGTGGTCATTCAGCTTGCCCTCGATGACTTCGTTGGCGGCGGCGATGATCGTCTCGGCGATCTTCGGATCCAGCTTGCCCAGGGCCAGGTTGGCCTCGGCGGCCGCGCGCTTGACGATGCCCAGGGCCCGGACGACCGGCAGGGGCTGCTTCTCCCAGCCGATCTTGAAGTTGCCCAGGCTGCGTTGGGCTTGCGCGCCCCAGTAGCGGTCGGCGGCGACTTCGATGGGGCCGAAGGTGTCGGTCTCGGTGCGCGTGGCGGTCATGCGGAAATCTCCGGAAAAACGGTCGTGCGCGGTCTAGACCTTGAGCGCCGGGAGGGCAATGTTCGCCCGCGCGAAGGAGACCCCGCATGAGCCCTTATTTGGCGCTGCCCCGTTCGATCAACACCGGCAAGCGCAAGGTGCTCAAGGAAGACCTGCTTGGGATCGCCCAGGACACGGGCTTCACGTCCGCCAAGACCTATCTGGCCAGTGGCAATCTGGTGCTCTGGGGCGATCACGAGGGCGGGGAGGTTCTGGAACGGGCGCTCGAGGACGCGCTCGAGGCGCGGATCGGCTTGCGGACCGAGTTCATGGTGCGATCCCCCGCGCGGATCCGGGCGATCATCGACGGCAACCCGTTCAAGGCCGAGGCCGCCGACCACCCCAGCCATGTGATCGTCAACTTCCTGAAGTCGCCGCTGCCGGTCGAGGACGAAGCCATACTACGCGCGGCGATCACTGGACCCGAGCGCTTCGTGGTCGCGGACCGCGAGCTCTATCTGGATTTCCCGATCAGCATGGCCGACTCGGTGTTGGATCGAGACTGGAAGAAGACCAAGCGTTCACCCGTCGGGACCACGCGCAACTGGAATACGGTTATGGCTCTGGCCGGGATGATGGACGCGTGAGCCAGACCTTCGACGGATCGGACTGGACCCACCATGGCAAGGTGCGGGCGCGCGAGGCCGGCGGGGAACTGACGCTGGTCGTCGACGGCTTGACGACCCAGGGCAAGTACTACAAGCCGCTGATCTACGAGTTCTTTCGCAAGTCCTGGCGGGGCTCTCGTCCGGCCTGGGGCGAGTTCAGCGTCGAGATCGGCATGGAATATGTCGGCGAGCCGCCGTGGATGGATCTCGATAACCTGGCCAAGGCCTTGCTGGACGCGATCAAGGGCTACGCCTTCCACGATGACGCCCAGGTCGCCCGGCTGCTGGTCGAGCGGCGGCCGGGCGATCGCGAGCGGATCATCATCCAGGTGCGCAAGCTGAGCACCAACCTGATGCGCCGCACCCTGGAGGACTAGAGCATCTTCCGATCAGTGTGAAACGGTTATCGGATCGAAAAATGCTCTAAACTTTTGAACTAGAGCCCTCAGCTCCAGGGCAGCAGATAGCCCCACAGACCCAGCAGCACGCTCAGGAACACGAAAAGCAGGGTGGTGAAGGTGAAGGCCACCTTGCGGCCGGCGGTCCAGCTATCGACCCGGCGACCGCCGCGCCAAACCATCGGCAGGGCTCCGAGGGTCAGCACCGACATCAGCGCCGCGACCAGGGCGCAGGCAGAGCCGCTGAGCAGCCAGCCGCTGGGCCAGCCGAAGAAGGCCGCCGTCTGGTCCGAGGCGCGGATCGCGAAGACGCCCATGCAGACGGCCGAGATCAACCAAAGCACCGCCTGGGCGGTCTGCATCTGACTGGCGCGGGCCTGGACGGGTGTCTGGCGGGCTTCGCGGCGGTTGCGGACGATGGCGCCGAGCACGGTCGCCAGGCTGGCGAGCCCGGCCAGGGCGACGGTCGCGATCAATAGCGACGCCGAACGCGGGGGGCTGACCCGCTCATAGGTCGCGAAGCCGCGCGCGGCGTAGAAGCGCGACGGACGATCGCCGTTCGCGTCGAAAACGATGACCAGGGGCCCGTCGACGGCCTTGAACACGCCCGAACGTCCAGCCGCGTTGAAGAGCGCGGCCGAGCCGCCTTCGCTGACGGACAGTCGGCCGTCTGGCGTGGCTCGAACCGTGGCCCGGCCGATCATGCGGTTGATGAAGCCTTCCAGGCCGCCATAGGCGCGACGGGTGGTCAGATAGTCGCCCTCGTAGAGCTTGGCCTGCTCGTAGGTCATGGCGCTGGGCGAGGGCACGGCGGGCGGGTTGGCGTAGAAGTGCTCGATGATCGTCGCCGGCAGGGTGGCGGGCAGGTTCACGCCGCTGTCGGTGTTGACCGAGACGAAGACGCCCAGCCCCAGGTCAGGCGCGACGACCATGTTCGAATGGAAGTACAGCGTCGCTCCGGCATGGCCAAAGCCGCGCCGACCCCCGGGCAGGGGGATGTCCTGGAAGCCCGCGTTCCAGCCCGCGGCCTCTGGCGCGGGGCGGTACATGGGCGTGCGGAAGGCTTGGGCGGTCTTGGGCGAGAACACTGTCTTACCGTCGATCACGCCGCCGTTCAGCAGCAGGTTCATGTACTTGGCCATGTCGCCGGCCGTGCTCGAGGCCGAACCGGCCGGAGCCACTTGGCCAATGAACTCGCGCGGCCGCACCTTCCAGCCCAGCGGCGTCCAAGAGAAGCCGTCCGAAAGCTCGGCGGCGAGGTCCTCCGACATCGGCGCCGGCAGGTTGTCACGCCAGGGGCGCGCCTCACGGAAGGTCGTGTGGCGCATACCGGTCGGCAGGATGATTTCCTCGGTGACCAGCTGCTCGAACGGCTTTCCCGTGACGTTGGCGACGGCGGCGCCGGCCAGGGCGGCGCCGTAATTCGAATAGCTGGGCAGCAGGCCGGGCTCGCGCACGCGGCGCGGACGCTCCTGGCGCAGATAGTCGGCCAGCGGGCGGATCCGGTTGGGATCCCGCTCGAACAGCTGGCCCAACGCGCGATCCTCGAAGCCGGCGGTGTGGGTCATCAGATCGCGCAGGCGGACCTGGGTCTTCTTGCCCTGATCCTTCAGCTGAAGCGGCTCGGGCAGATAGAGGTTCACCGGACCGTCCAGGCGCATGTGGCCCGACTCGATCTCGTTCATCAGCGCGATCCAGGTGAACGTCTTCGAGATCGAGGCGATGCGGAACAGCGTCTTGTCGGGATCGACGGGCCGACGCTGCCCGAGATTGGCGAAGCCATAGCCCTTCTTCAGCACGACCTGGCCGTTCTGGACCACCGAGATGGTCACGCCGGCGATGTGGTCGCGAGCCATGGCGCGTTGCACGACGCCATCGACGAAGGCTTCGAGTTCCGGGCGGAGAAGGGGCGCCACGCTCACCGCGACGGGCGGCGCGGCGGGAGGGAGGGGCGCCTGCGGCGTCGCGGCGGCCGCGGGTTTGGGAGCCTCGCTCGCTCGCGCGATCGGGCGAACGCGGCGCGGACGCAGGCTGGAATAGGGACGGGGGCCCGGTTCGGCGGCGGGCGCGTCGCTAGCCGGCGCTGGCGGCGGGCTGGGCGTGACGTCCTGGGCGCGCGTCTCCGACCCCGGGACGGACCATAGTGCGATGAAGGCCGCGGCAAAGGCGGCCGCGGTCGAAACGCGCGACGTCAACGATGTCCCCCGGGCGAAGCAGTAACCCTATGGTTTGTGTAACCTGCTTGCCGCGCGGGTCAAACCGATACCGCTCAAGGCGTTCTGGGCGGAGCGCGCTCGAAAGCGTAGAGGGGCAGAAGCGGGCGCAGAGCGGCGCCGATCCACAACTGGGGTTCGGACGCCGGCTCGGCCCCGGTCTCCTTTTCCTTGGCCGCGACGCAGGCTCGCACCCGCGCGCCGAGGACAGCGAAATCATGGGCGTCGGGCGCGGCGTCCAGGAAGCACGTATCGAAATACGGGTACTTGTCGCTCTCGCCGCATCCGAATGACGCGCGATCGGCGCGGGCCGCCGTCAGGATCAGTCGATCGGTCTTTTGCAGAGGTGGGATAAAGACGCCCGAGAAGCAAGCCGAGATCACGACCACGCTGGGTCGATTGGGGCATGCGTCATCCAGCATGGCGGCCAGCAAGTGAGGCCGCAGCAGCTCCTCGCCCAGAAGCGCGCCATCCGGACCACCGTGCGAGCTGATGTAGAACAGGCAGCCGGCGTTGGCGGCGCGGGCGGCGGTTCGCAGGGTGTCATGGAGCGTTCGCGCGTCGGCGCGTCCAGGCGCTTCGGCGGCATAGCGCTTAGGGCGCGCGGAAAGCTGTTGGATCGCGCTCTTGTCGAAGCCCAGCGCGACCAGGGTCTTCGAAACGTCGCGCCGAGCGTTGTCGAAGGCTTCGGTCGGGCCGCCGGAATGGGCGTGGTAGTCGCCGGCGACCACCACGGCCGCCCAATTCGAGAACGGACCGGCGCGGGCGATCGACAACGGCGCGAGAAGCAGGGCCAGAAGTCCGATGACCGCCGCCGCTCCTCGCATGGCCCCATCCTTCTCCGGCTATTTCTTCTTGAAGTTGGCGAAGGGCGTCGGGATCGCCGTGCCGGTCGACTTGGCCAGCAGGCGGCCCTCGGGGTCGTAGAGTTCGCCCTCCATGAAGCAAACGGTCCGACCCCACTTGACCACGCGGCCGACGCCGCGGAGCGACCCTGGCATGGTTGGCCGCAGGAAGCTGGTCTTCATCTCGAGGGTGGGGACGACGTGGGTCATGCCCGAGGTGATCATGCCGGCCACCGACATGCATTCGTCCAGCATGGCGCACACGTAGCCGCCCTGGATCTGCCCCATCGGATTGCACAACAGATCGGCGCGCGCGTTGAACCCGACCTCGATCTCGCGATCGGCCTGGCGCACGGCCAGGAGTTCGAAGCCCAGGGTCTGGGATCCGCTCGGCGGGTTCTTGGACGCGCGAAAGCGCGCGAGGATCGCCTCGTCGCTCAGGCTTTGCGGAGCGTCGGAGGCGACGTCGCTCATTTCTTCCGGAACTGGTCCAGGGAGACGATCTTGGGACCCTCGTCGCCGGACGGGGCGGGCGTCTTGGCCTCGGGCTCGGCCTCGGGCTCGGGATCGTCCTCGATAATCTCGGGCGGCGAGAACTGCAGGGCGAACTGCACGGACGGATCGTAGAAGCGGGTCACGGCCGCGTATGGCACGTTGAGGCGCTTGGGCTGGCCGCCGAACTTCAGCGTCACCGAGAACGTGCTCTCGCCGGGCGCCAGGTCCCAGTACTGATGCTGCAGGACGATCGTCATCTCGTCCGGGTACTTGCCCAGCAGGTCCTGCGGGCCCGACACGCCAGCGGCCTTGGTCTTGAACGTGATGTAGAGATGGTGCGGCTCGGGCAGCCCGCCCGGCTCCGCCGCCTTCTTCAGGGCAGCCCTGACCACGCCACGAAGGGCGTCCTGGGCCATGGCCTCGTACTGCATGAGGTCTTCGGGCTGTTCGGTCTGGGACATGCGCTGAGGTCGATACTTCGGACTGGAAAACGAAGCCGCGAGCCTAGCGTGTGAAAGGCGCATCGCAAAGCTCCGCGATGCCATTCCCGGCGCGCGCGCCCGCGACGTTGGATCGCAAGCGACGCAAGCGTTTGCATTCGCCGGTGGCGACAAGGAGGAGGGAGCCTCGGCGATGTCGATGAAAGTGGAGGGATTCTGTTGGCAGGCTCCCCCATGCCCTCTCGCAAAGAGAGGAGGGAGCCACGGCGATGTCGATGAAAGTGGAGGGATTCTGTTGGCAGGCTCCCTCCGGGCCCCGCCTAAGGATCTGAACCCCTAGGACTTAAGAGGCGAATTCACCTGCACCGCATTACGCGGCGACGGCGAACTCTTCAGCGAAGTTATCGTTCGCATTTAGATAAAGGCCCGAAACGGTGGGCCAAGCCGAGAGAAAGCAGTCACCTTTACACGTCTGTCGATGCTGATCGGCCCCATACGGTCCCATGATAACTTGGGAGAGATTTGGTGGAGCCGCCGGGAATCGCACCCGGGTCCAGTCCGCTTATTACGTGCGCGTTTATCCCCATAGTTCGGCCGAAGCCGGACAATCACAATATAGGGGCTTCGGTCTCCGGATGGAAGGCCGGGCGCTGGACTGTCCCCAGGCTGAGGCGACCGTCGACCAAGGTGCCGCTGACGACCGCGCCGCGATCCTCGAACAGCTTCAGCCTCTCGCCCACCAGGACATAGACGCCGGTGAACACGTCGGCGAAGTCGTCGCGGGTCTCGATGAAGCGGCCATCGGCCCGCAGTTCAAGCGAGATGTGACCGTCGGGCGAGGTCCAGACGCCGGCGACGGGGATGTGGGGAACGATGGCGGACATCATCATCGGGCGAGGCTCCCAATCTGGAAGGTTTCGTTCTGGGCCCGCGTTAGGGCGGGTTTCGGGAGCACGGCGGTGGCGGCGGTCAGCGCGGCCGTCCCACCCAGCAGGGCGGCGACGAACCAGCGCGGAGCCGTCACGCCGCGTCGGGGCGTGTAGCGTCTCATCGCGGAGCTCAAGTTTTTGGAGTTGGCCGCGTCGGGGAGCGGAACGAGGCCAATATGCGGCATGGCCGCGTCCAGTCGGTAGATCGATGCTCCGGCATGATTGCATGATCCTCCGGAAGCGAACGCCGTCGCGTGACGGAGGATCGTGCAAGGCTTACAAATAGCCTCGCCGAGACAAGGAATACCGATGAGCACGCGCGAGGCGCTGGCCGCCCTGATTGAACGATTCACGCCGGACGAGGGGCCGGTCGATACCTGTTGCCCCAGGGTCAACCTCTATCGTCTGTCCCAGCCCAGCGAGCCCAACCACGGCCTACACGATCCGTCCTTCTGCGTTCTGGCCCAAGGACGGAAGCGGGTGACCGTCGGCGACGCCATTCACGAGTACGACGAGCGCAACTTCTTCCTGTCGTCGATCGACGTACCGGTCACCGGGCAGGTCGTCGAGGCCTCGCCGGACAAGCCCTATCTGAGCTTCCGGATCGTACTCGACGCCAAGCTGATCAGCGAGATGATCATGGAATGCGGTCTGGCCGCGCGCCTCGACGCGGCCGCGCCGCTGGTTGGGGGGATGTCGGCGGGCGCCATGACGCCCCAACTGCTCGACGCGGTCTGTCGGATGGTCTCGTTGCTGGAAACGCCCGACGATGTCGCGGTGGTGGCGCCGCTGATCGAGCGCGAAATCCTCTACCGTCTGCTGACAGGACCGCAGGGGCCGCGCCTGGCGCAGATCGCCCGCCGCGACAGCCGCCTAAGGCAGATCAACCGCGCGATCGGCTGGATCAAGCGCAACTTCGACCAGCCCTTCAGTATCGACGTCGTCGCCGACGAGGCGCGGATGAGCCCCTCGGCTCTACACCAGCACTTCAAGGCGGTGACGTCGCTGTCGCCGCTGCAGTACCAGAAGCAGATCCGCCTGCAGGAGGCCCGCCGCCTGATCCTGGTCCAGCGGCTGGACGCGGCCACGGCTGGCCACACCGTCGGCTATGACAGTCCCTCGCAGTTCAGCCGCGAATACGCCCGGCTGTTCGGCGCGCCGCCGCTCAGGGACGTGGCGCGCCTTCGGGAACAGCCGGAGATGGCGGCGGCCGGAGCCTAGGGCAGCGCCGACCAGGGCAAGGTGACCTTGGCGTCGGCCTGACCCCAGATCGTCACGGTCCGCGCATTGGCGTCCACGGTGATCTTGTAGACGTAGCGCGCGCCGTTCTGGGTGTTGTTCGCCAGGACGTTGTTCGAGGCGTCATAGGTCACCACGCCGTAGGCGACACGGTTGTCGATGAAGCTGAAGGCCCAGGTCGTGTGGCCCTTGTACTTGATCACGGGGCAGGTCGGGCTGGACTCCAGCGTGTTGGGCCCTTTCAGGCACGTGACCTTCAGGCCGCCAGGAACAGGCGGTGGCGCGTTGGCGGGGACCTGGACGACTTCCGGCGCGGCGGTCGGCAGGTCGCTCCACGCGACGTCCACCTTGGCGTTGGCTTGGCCCCAGACGCCGACGGTCTTGGCGTTGGGATCGACCGTCATCTTGTAGACGTAACGGGCGCCGTCCCGGGTGACGTTCTTCACCACGTTGTTGGCGGCGTCGTAGGTGACGATCCCATACGAGACGCGGTTGTCGATGAAGCTGAACGCCCACGTGGTGTTGCCGCCGTATTGGATCACGGGGCAGGTCGGGCTCGATTGCAGCGAGTCTGGACCCGTGAGGCAGGTCACCTTCATGCCGCTCGGAACGGGCGGCGGGGTGTTGGCGGGAACGAGAGCGATCGTGGGCGCCGACTGGGCGTTGGCGGTGGCGCCGCCGGCCAGCGCGGCGAGCATGGTAAGCGGGACTAGGACGCAAGCCGACAGACGCGAGTTCATTCGGAACATGTGAGCCTCCCTTTATGTGCGAATGCTCATAACGCCGCTTGTCCAGCAATGCAACTATAACAAGTATTTTCTATATTTCTCGCTATTGCCGAGTTTTTGGAGCCTCGGCTTCGCCTGGGGCGGGAAGGCGGCCAGCGGGTTGGGCGCGGCTTCCTTGGGCTGGCGAAAGACGCCCTCCGGACGCCAAGAGGTCGGCATAGGCTCTCTGTTGGCGGGAGAAGTCAGCCGCGCGCGAAAACGCCGCGTCGAAGCGAGCGTCCCGGCCCAGGGACGCGCCGACGGCCTGGACCAGGATCGAAGCGATCGAGCCCACCTCCGCGTCGTCGCAGGCCCTCCTCAGATGACGCGCCTGGCCGCGCGCCAGCAATGTGACATCCCAGGAAACGCCGTCGACGCAGAGCGCCGAAACCGCGCCACCGCCATAGTCGACGATCACCGACCGAGGTTGGTCCCAGGCCGGATCCGCCGCAACGACTCTCAGGGCCTTGGCGGCCTCCGCGCCCAGCTCGGCGTTGATGTCCACGCGGCGGCCGATCTCGGGCGCGCAGCAACCCAGGCCCGCCCGGGCTTGGACAAAGGCGCGGCCGTCGCGCCGCAGCGTCAGGCGGATGACGGTCTGGAGGACGCCGCGCGCGGGCCGCGCCCAAACCTCGAGGATCAGTTCGTCCTCGCGCAAAATTTGGTTCTGCAGGGGCTGCAGCCCCCACAGGCGATAGAGCAGGGGCTCGACGCCATTATCGATCGGGATGGGCTGTTCACCCTTGCCGAGCCGGCGGTTTGCGAGCGGCTCCAGCTCGGCGGGCGGACGCGGCGCGACCGGCGACCACCAGGCGGCGGGGTCGGGCGGGGGCGGAGCCTGCTGGACCGCGAGGGCCGCGCCCGCGATCAGTCCAATGAGGCCGCTCATCCGCCCATCTCCGCTACATGCCCTCGACGCCCCGCTCGATGGAAAGGACGCCGGTGCGGGAAAGTTCCACCAGGCCCAGGGGGCGCATCAGGTCCAGGAACTTGTCGATCTTTGACGGCGCTCCGGAGATCTCGAACACGAAGCTCTCCAGCGTCGTGTCGACGGGCTTGGCGCGGAAGATCTCGGCGATGCGCAGCGCCTCGACGCGGTCGACGCCCGAGCCGCGCACCTTGACCAGGGCCAGCTCGCGCTCGACGCCGTTCGGGTCGCGGGTCACGTCGTGGACGCGGCGGACGTTCACCACCTTGTTCAGCTGGGCTTCGATCTGGTCCAGCACCTGGCGGGTGCCGCGGGTGACCACGGTAATGCGGCTGGTGTGGGCGTTGCGGTCGGTTTCGGCGACCGTGAGGCTTTCGATGTTGTAGCCGCGCGCGGCGAACAGGCCGACGACGCGATGCAGGACGCCCGGCTCGTTATCGACGAGCAGCGCGAAGGTCGCGGTCTGTTCGGCCTGGCCGGAGGGGCTAAGGTCGTAGGCCGAGGCGGGGGCGGGTTGGACGTTGGCGGTCATGGATCGCTTCTATGCCAAAGGGATGGGGAAGGGCGAAGGGCTTAGACCAGCCCCGCGCCGTCCTCGCCGATCACATTACCGATGTCCTCGACCTCGCCCATGATCATTTCGTTGTGGGCCTTGCCCGACGGGATCATCGGCAGGCAGTTCTCGTGCTTCTCGACCCGGCAGTCGAAGATCACCGGCTTGTCGCTGTTGATCATCTCCAGGATCTTCGCGTCCAGCTCGGCGGGATCATCGCAGCGGATGCCGTGCGCGCCATAGGCCTCGGCCAGCTTCACGAAGTCGGGCAGGCTGTCCGAGTACGAGTGGCTGTAGCGCTCGCCATGCAGCAGCTGCTGCCACTGGCGGACCATGCCCATCCATTCGTTGTTCAGGATGAAGATCTTGACCGGCAGGTCGAACTGGATCGCGGTCGACAGCTCCTGGATGCACATCTGGATCGAGGCTTCGCCGGCGATGTCGACGACCAGGCTGTTGGGGTGGGCCAACTGCACGCCCAGGGCGGCGGGCAGGCCGTAGCCCATGGTTCCCAGGCCACCCGAGGTCATCCAGCGGTTGGGCTCCTCGAAGCGGAAGAACTGCGCGGCCCACATCTGGTGCTGGCCGACCTCGGTCGTGATGTAGACGTCCTTGTCCTTGGTCAGCTCGTACAGGCGCTGGATCGCGTACTGCGGCTTGATGACCGTGTCCGAGGCCCGGTACTTCAGGCACTGACGGGCGCGCCACTGGTCGATCTGCGCCCACCAGTCGCTCAGGGCGGCCTTGTTCGGCGAAAGGTTCGCGGCCTTCCAGGCGGCGATCAGGTCTTCCAGCACGGAAGCCGCGTCGCCGACGATCGGCAGGTCGACGCGGACGTTCTTGTTGATCGACGAGGCGTCGATATCGATATGGATCTTCTTCGATCCCGGCGAGAAGGCGTCCAGGCGCCCGGTCACCCGGTCGTCGAAGCGAGCGCCGACGCAGATCATCACGTCGCAGTCGTGCATGGCGTTGTTGGCTTCAAACGTGCCGTGCATGCCCAGCATGCCCAGCCACGCCGGATCGGCCGCGGGGAAGGCGCCCAGGCCCATCAGCGTCGAGGTGACCGGCGCGCCGGTCATGGCCGCGAATTCGCGCAGCGCCGCGCTGGCCTTGGGGCCAGCGTTGATGACGCCGCCGCCCGTGTAGAAGATCGGGCGACGCGCGCCGGCGATCATCTTGACCGCCTCGGCGATCCGGCTGGCGTCGCCCTTGACGCGCGGCGCGTAGGCGTGGGTCGATTGGACCTCTTGCGGGCCGTAGTACTCGCCCTTGGCGAACTGGACGTCCTTGGGGATGTCGATCAGCACCGGGCCAGGGCGGCCGGTGGTAGCGATCTTGAAGGCCTCATGGATGATCTGCGGCAGGTCGCGGACGTCTTTGACCAGGTAGTTGTGCTTGGTGCACGAGCGGGTCATGCCGACGGTGTCGGCTTCCTGGAAGGCGTCGGTGCCGATCAGGTGCGTCGGGACCTGGCCGGTGATGACGACCATCGGGATCGAGTCCATCAGGGCGTCCATGATACCGGTGATGGCGTTGGTCGCGCCCGGGCCCGAGGTGACCAGGACGACGCCCGGCTTGCCCGAGCTGCGGGCGTAGCCTTCGGCGGCGTGGGTCGCGCCTTGCTCGTGGCGAACCAGGATGTGCTGCAGGCGCGGCTCGTGGAACAGCGCGTCATAGATCGGCAGAACCGCGCCGCCCGGATAGCCGAAGAGCACCTCGACGCCCTGGTCCACGAGGCCGCGAACCACGATCTCGGCGCCGGTCATGGCGCGCCCTTCTTGTGAAGAGGGAGAGGCGGTGTCGGCGGGAGCCTTGCTCTCGATGGTCTGGTGGGCGGTCATGGGACGGATCCGATGGGGAAGCGGGAAGGGTGTAGGCGGAAAAGAAAAAAGGTCCCGAAGGACCTTTGCGCGCGCGACCGAACTACGGCGTGACTTCTAAGGTCACGTCGCGGACGGCCGCTCCATAAGTACGATCATGGTTTTGCGCACGAGTCTTGCTCCAAAGCTACGGAATGGGTGATGACATGCGCCCGTTAACCCGTCAAGGCGCGCATTGCCGCAAGGATGTGCCTTTTCCGAGCGGTGTGACCTTACCGGAGTTTCACGTGACAGGGGCAGGTTTTCCCCATCACCGTCTCGCTCCCGCAATCAAGGAGCGTTCAGTGTTCGGTCGGCGCGAATTTCTAGTTGGGGCGGCGGCGCTGGGCGTCGCCACAAAGTCGTCGGCGGCGGCGCTTTCGGGCGGCGCGGCCGACAAGGCGGTGGACGCCTTCCTCGAGGCTCAACCGTTCCAGGGCGTGGTTCTGATCGGCAAGGCCGGCAAGCCGGTCTATTCGCGCACCGTGGGCTTCGCCGACATCGAGGCCAAGAAGCCCACCACTCTCGGCACGCCCTATGTCATCGCCTCGATCTCCAAGTGGCTGACCTCGATCGGCCTGCTGCGGCTGGCCGAGGCGGGCAGGGGTGATCTCGACGCGCCGATTACCCGCTATCTGCCGGACTACCGCGCCGACACTGGCGCCAAGGTCACGTTGCGGCGACTGATGAGCAACACCAGCGGCGTGCCGAACGGCTTCGCGACGTGGACCAAGGCCAAACCCGATCCGGACCTGTTCAAGAAGACCTTCACAACGGCCGAGGCTGTGAAGCTGTGGTGTTCGGGCGACTTGGCCTTCGAGCCGGGGACCAAGTTCGACTACGTCCTGACCAACTGGATAATCATCACCGCCGTCATCGAGGCGGTGACCGGCAAGGCGTATGCCGAGGCCATGACCGAGCTGGTGACCGGGCCGTTAGGCCTGACCCGCACCACGCCGATCGATCCGCCGGACATCGCCGTCTCGTACCGGACGCTGGAGCCGCCGGTCCGCAGGCCCAACGACCGCTTTGCCTTCTTCGCGGCCAGTGGCGGCTATGCCAGCACGGCGGGCGACCTGTTGAAGGCCGCGCATGCGGTGTTCGATCGCGATTTCCTGCCGCCGGCCCGCGAGCGAGAATTGCTAACCGTCGGCTGGCCTGACCAGAACTACGCCCTGGGCGGCCGAGTGAAGACCCTGTTCACCGACGGCATGCCGCGCGCCTTCGCGTGGGAGACCGGCAACGCGGCCGGTTACCGCTCGGTGCTGGGCCATCGGTTCGATGACCAGACCACCGTCGTGCTGCTGAACAATACCAGCCTCAGCCAGAAGGCGATGGATGAGTTCGCCTACGCCCTGTTCGCGACGATCCCGCCTTGGGTGGTCGGCTAGTCGGCCGCTTCCAGTGTCCGGGCCAGTTGCTCCAGCGCGAAGGCGGCGAAGGCCCGCATATTGGCGGGGCGCTGGTCGCTGCCGGTCTCCAGCGTCGCGCTGACCGAGGTGTTTTCGCCGACCACGGCCATGCAGCAGTGGCCGGGCGCGTCGCCATAGCGGTTGCCGTCCGGCCCCGCGGCTCCGGTTTCCGACAGGCCCCAGGTCGCCTTGAGATTTTTTCGGGCCACGCGCGCCAGCAGCTCCGCGTAGGGCTCGCTGGCCGAGCGTAGCCCGTCCATGGCCTTCTGCGGAATGTCCATCAAGGTCAGGCGCGCCCGAGCCGTATAGACGACCGCGCCGCCGACGTAGAACTTCGACGCGCCCGGCACGGCCAGCAGCGCCGCCGAGATCAGGCCGCCCGCGGACGACTCCGCCACGGCGACGGTTTCGCCGCGAGCGATCAGGCGCTCCGCGATGCGCTCGGCGAGGGGGGCGAGGTCGGACATGGGATTTCCTTCGGCTGTCGGCCCTCTCAATAGGGGCAAGTCAGGGGAGTGCAAACATGGCCTATCGCCAAGATTGAGCGGCTGTGGTCACCATGCCCAAGCTCAACCCCTGGAGGTCCGTTTGCTGGTTCAAGCCGCCCCGCCGCCCGCCGCCGTCGTTCCCGCGCCGCCTCCGCCCACGCTGCAACGGCTGGCGCCCGTGGCGCAGAAGGCCAAGTCGCTGACCTTGGCCAAGGGCGGTCGGACCGAGAACGTGGTGGTGCGCTACCAGATCTTCCTGCGCACGATCGCCAAGCTGGGCGCGGTTCCGGCCACCCCCGAGGGCGTAACGGTGTCGGCCATCCCCTGCGTCTGGGTCGTCGAGTCCTATCTGCAGCGCGATCTCTGCTTCTACTCGATCACCGGCCTGTTCGGCTGCGAGGAGGGCGCCACCAAGCCCCTACAGGCGATCGAGAACGGTCAGGCCGACCTGCCGACCGGGACGACCTGCGAGGTCTTCGCCAAGCCGGTGACCGCCGCCGAGGACCGGGTGATCGCGGGCCTCGACCGGATGAAGGACCAGATGTTCGACGAGGATTACCAGCTGGCGGTCAAGCCACGGCTGGGCAAGGCCGGCGCGACCGTCACGGAGCGCTGACGGCGTCCCCGCTGACTCTGGCCCAGTCCGGCGTCTGGTTGCGGAACCAGGTCAGCTGGCGCTTGGCGTAACGGCGGGTCTCCTGTCGCGCGGCCTCCAGCGCCTGCTCCAGCGTGGTCTCGCCGCGCAGATGGGCCGCGAACTCGCGATAGCCGACGGCCTTCAGCGCGGGGAGTGACGGGTCGAGCCCGCGCGCCTCCATGGCCCGAACCTCGTCCAGCGCGCCTTGCTCGAGCATGACCGCCAGCCGCGCGTCGCAGCGGGCGTAGAGGTCGGCGCGGGGCGGGTCCAGCACCAGGCCTTTCCAGCTTCCGGGCTCGAGGGCGGGTTTGGTGTCGGTCTGCCAGGCTGTCAGGGACTTGCCGGTGGCGATCGCCACGGCGTGGGCGCGGACCAGGCGCTGGCGATCGCCGACCTCGATCCGCGCCTCGGCTTCGGGGTCCAGCGGCTTGAGGATCTCGCGGAATTCCGCCTCGCCCCGCGCGGCGTAGAGCAGGCCCGAGATTTCCCGCTGGGTCTCGGACACGGGCGGCACGTCGGCCAGGCCGTGGGTGAGGGCGCGGAAATAGAGGCCGGTGCCGCCGACGACGATGGCGGGATTGCCGCGCGCGGCGATCTCGGACAGCGCGGCCGTGGCCGCTTCCAGCCAACGCCCGACCGACCAGCCGACGGCGGCGTCTACAACCCCGAACAGATGATGCGGCGCGCGCGCCATCTCCTCGGGCGAGGGGCCGGCGGTGAGCACGCGCAGGCCAGCGTAGATCTGCATGGAGTCGGCGTTGACGATCTCACCGCCGATCCGTTCGGCCAAACGCAAGGCATGGGCCGACTTGCCGCTTGCGGTCGGGCCCGCGATCAGCCAGATGCGATAGTTGTCGCCTTGGGAGCGATCCAAGGTTGCGTCAGACTGGGGAGAGCTCATGCGTCCGTCCTGCCTCATCGCGGCCAGCCTTGCCGCATCCGTGCTTGTCGCGCCAGCCTTCGCGACCGCGGCGGACGTCAACCCCAAGGCGCAGGTCGTTCCGCCGCCCGCGGCCAAGCCCCAGGTGACCGGCCCGACCCTCTCCGCGGCCACGAGCGAGAAGGCGGGGTGCGGCGCGGTGCTCCTGATCCTGGGCAAGGTCGCCGACGGCTATCCCGAGATGTTCGCCAAGCAGAGCAACGGCAAGACGGTGCAGTCCATGCTCAGCGCCTTCGGGTTCAAGGGCAAGGCCATGCTGGACGAAGCCTTCGCGGAAGGCGGGGCCTTGGGCCTCACGCCCAGCCAGACCTACGAGGCCGGCGTCGCCTCCCTGCTGAGCCTGGCCAAGTCCGAAGTCACTGGCGCGAGCGATCCGAACGCGGCGGGCCGACAGGCCGGCGTCGCCCTGATGAAGCGCTGCACGGGGATGGGCGGATAGCCGAGGCGGGTTGACGGGCGGGACCGCCTGGCTTAGCGCCGCGCCATGCTCGCCATCACTCTCGTCGGCCAAGGGGCCGAAACCGTCGCTCGCGCCCTGGACCTGGGGCCGTCGCTCCTTCTGGGCCCAAACGCCGTGGATCTCTCGGCGGACGTCGCGCTGGCGGACGCCAAGGCGCGGGTCGCGGATATCATCGGCGACCAGGCGATCGACTTCGCCATCCAGTCGGTCGACAACCGCAAGAAGCGCCTTCTGATCGCGGACATGGACTCCACGATCATCAACGTCGAGTGCCTGGACGAGCTCGCGGACTTCGCCGGCGTGAAGGCCCAAGTCTCCGAGATCACCGAGCGGGCCATGCGCGGCGAGCTGGCCTTCGAGGGGGCGTTGCGCGAGCGGGTCGGCATGCTGAAAGGCCTTTCGGTCGACGCCCTCCAGAGCTG
>CAKZJK010000029.1 GCA_936942565.1 uncultured Caulobacter sp.
AGCGCGGTCGCGAGCTGACGTCCCAGCGCTTGGGTCGCGGCCTCGTCGGGCAGGGGGAGGGTGTTCATGTCCACCCCATAGCGCGTCGCTCCGGCGATGTTGAGGGCGCAAGGCCCTTTCCTCTGCGCCGCGCGCGCGCTAACCGCAATCCCCGATGCCGACATCCCTCCGCACCGCCTATCGCGAGCGCCTGGCCCAGGGCGAGATCAAGCCCGACGCCGCGCAGGCCGCCGCCGTCGAGGCCCTGTCCCGCCTGGAAGCCGACCTGGACTCGGCCGGCGAGCCGAACTTCTCGTTCTTCGGCCGCAAGCCCAAGAGCCAGCGCGGCGTCTATCTGTGGGGCCCGGTCGGGCGCGGGAAGTCCATGCTGATGGACCTCTTCTTCGACAGCGCCCCGGTCGCCAAGAAGCGCCGCATCCACTTCCACGCCTTCATGGCCGAGGTGCACGCCGACATCGACGCCTGGCGCAAGGGCGACGCGGCGGCCCGCAAGGCGCGCTTTGGCCAGGCCAAGGGCGACGACCCGATCGCCCCGACGGCCGAGCTGATCGCCCAGAACGCTCGCCTGCTGTGCTTCGACGAGCTTCAGGTCACCGACATCGCCGACGCCATGATCCTGGGGCGGCTATTCGAAGCGCTGTTCGCGCGGGGCGTCACCCTGGTGGCCACCTCGAACCGGCCGCCCGAGGATCTCTACAAGGACGGGCTGAACCGCCAGCTGTTCATGCCCTTCATCGACATGCTGAAGTCGGCGCTGGACATCGTGGCGGTCCGAGGGCCGGTCGACTTCCGCCTGGATCGTCTGCGCGCCGCGCGCACTTGGCTCTCGCCGATCGACAAGGACACCCAGGCCGAGTTCGAGCGGCTTTGGGCCGACCTGCTGGACGGCGCGCCCGAGACCGGCGCGACGCTGGAGGTGCTGGGCCGCAAGATGCGACTGCCGCGCGCGTCCGGCGGTCTGGTCCGCGCCTCGTTCGCCAGCCTCTGTCAGCAGGCGCTGGGCCCTCAGGACTATCTGGCCCTGGCGGAGCGCTTCCATACGGTTTTCCTGGAGGACGTTCCCTGCCTGACGCCGGCGCGGCGTGACGCGGCCAAGCGGTTCAACACCCTGATCGACGCCCTCTACGAGGCTGACGCCAAGCTGGTGGCCCTGGCCGAGGCCGAGCCCGAGGCGCTGTATCCCGAGGGCGACGGGGCCTTTGAATTCGAGCGCACCGTCTCGCGCCTGCAGGAAATGCGCTCGGCCGACTACGTTTCGCGCGTCCGCGACTGAGGAAATCCATGTCCGTCAAAGATCGCGTTCGCGTCCGCGAAACCAAGCTGCTCTCCGACAACTGGTACGTCCTGAAGACCACGACCTTCGACTGGAAGCGGCGGGACGGGACCTGGCAGAGCCAGAGCCGCGAGCACTACGATCGCGGCAATGGCGCGGTGCTGCTGCCCTACAACCTGAAGAGCCGCACGGTGCTGCTGGTCAAGCAGTTCCGCTATCCCGCCTTCGTCAACGGCTACGACGACCTGCTGATCGAGGCGG
>CAKZJK010000030.1 GCA_936942565.1 uncultured Caulobacter sp.
CCTCGGAAGAGATGTCGGCGACGTCGGAAGAGCTGGCCGCCCAGGCCGAGGAGCTCCAGACCTCGATCTCCTATTTCCGCACCGACAGCGCCGGCGTCGCCCGTCGTCCCGCGTCCCGTCCGCCCGCCAAGCGCGCGGCGCCGGTCGCGGCGAAGGCTTCGGCCAAGGCCCCGGCTCGCCCCCAGGTCGCCGCCCAGCAGGCCCGAGCGGCCGGCTTCGCGCTCGATCTCACCAAGGGTGGTCCTGACGCCGACGACGCCGATTTCCGTGAGTACGCCTGAGATCTAGCGACAAGGCGGGGCGCCAGGGGCCCCCGCGATCCCAACCGAGAGGCCCTACCATGCGGTTGACCATCAAGCTCAAACTAGCCCTGACCTTCGGCTTCCTGATCTTTTTGCTGATCGGGACGTCGCTGTTCAGCTTGAACGGATTGTCGGGGGCCAACCGCGAAATGGACGCGATGGTCGCGGGCCCGGCGGCGCGCCTGAAGGTCGCGCAGCAGCTGAACATCCGCGCGCTGGATGTCACGCGCTCCGAGAAGAGCCTCGTCACCGCCGAGAGTGTCCAACAGGCGGCCGCCTTGACCAACCGCATCGACGAGGACCGTCAGGTCTTTGATGACCTGATGGCCAAGACCCTCGGTAAGGTTCCCGCCGACAGTCGCGCGCGATGGGACGACCTCGCGCGCAGCTGGAAGCGTTTCGAAGGTGTTGACGACCGTCTGCGCGGACTGGTCGAACAGGGCCGAAACGCCGAGGCGGTGGCGCTGGTCAACGGCGAGTCGCACCAACTGGCCGGCGAGATCAGCGATCAGGTCGAGGGCCTGGTGGCGCTGTCCGACAGCCAGCTCGAGGCCGCCGTCGCCAAGGCGGATGGCGACTTCCGTCAGCTGCGCGGGATGCTCATCGCCGTCGTCGCGGCGGCGACCGTCGCGGCCGCGGGCGCGGCGATCTGGATCGCCTTCAACATCAGCAAGGGGCTGAAGGCGATCACCGTCCTCGCCGACGCCGTGGCCGAGGGCGACCTGAACCAGCAGGTCAAGGTGAGCAGCAACGACGAGATCAAGGATCTGGTCGATCGGATCAACCACATGGCCTCGAACCTGCGCGCGACGGCGGGCTTGGCCGACCGCATCGCCGACGGCGACCTGACTGTCCAGGTCAAGCCGATCTCCGAGCGGGATGTGCTGGGGTTGGCGCTGGAGCGGATGGTCGACCGCCTCCGCGGCATCGTGGCGGACGCCATCTCGGCCTCGGAGAATGTCTCGGCGGGCAGCCAGGAGCTGTCGGCCACCGCCGAGCAGATGAGCCAGGGCGTGACCGAGCAGGCCTCGGCCTTCGAACAGGTCTCGGCCTCGATGGAAGAGATGGCGGCGAACATCAAGCAGAACGCCGACAACGCCAACCAGACCGAGAAGATCGCTCGCCAGTCGGCGATCGGCGCGGAGACCTCGGGCCAGGCGGTCACCAAGGCCGTCAGCGCCATGCGGACGATCGCCGAGAAGATCACGATCGTTCAGGAGATCGCTCGCCAG
>CAKZJK010000031.1 GCA_936942565.1 uncultured Caulobacter sp.
GTAGTAGTCAAGCGACCGCAGCCAGCTGGTGGAGCCCGTGCCGCCCGCCGAGTTCATGATGTAGGCGTTGGTCGTGTCCCTAAGGCCGCGCCAGCTCCGGCCCGGCGTCGCCTGGGCGTTAGCGGCGATCAACGCCAGACGCTGGCGCATCTGCTCGGGCGAATAGAGGCCCGACCGCGTCGCCAGCGTGTCGCCGTAATATTCCGTCAGTCCCTCATAGACCCAGAGCAGGCTGTTTCGCATCGGCGTGGTGTAGTCCGGCGTCCAAAGGTCGGCCGGGCGCCGGTGCTTGCCATTCCACGCGTGAACATATTCGTGGGCCAGGATGTCTCGGCCGCTAAAGGCCGTGTCCCAGGCGGTGAAGTAGCCCGCGGAGTTGTAGCCGTTCTCGCTGGATCTCTGATGCTCGGCGCCGAGGTAGCCCACCGTCGGGTTCAGGCTCAGCAAGAAGTCGTAGTGATCGAAATTGCGCGCCCCACCGAACAGCTTGTCGGCCTGTTGGACGAGACGGCGATGGATTTCGATTTGGGTGGGTGTCGCTTTCAAGTCCTTGGGATCGTCCGCGAACACGTTGAGCCGGACCGGGCGCGCCGCCCCCGGATCAAGGTCGAAGCTGGCCTTGTGGCGCCCGACATAGACCGGCGAATCCATCAGGGTTTCGAAGCTGGTGGCCGAAAAGCGCGTGGTCGCGCCGGACGTCTCGGCGCCGTCCAGGGCGGTGGCCAGACTCCAGCCCGGCGGAATGGTCAAGGACGGCCTGACCTGGATGCGACCGACCTCATGACCGGCCGGATAGAGCGCCACGGCGGTCCATTTCAGCAGAACCAGATTCGGCGTCACCGCGATCCGCACGGGGCCGCCAGGTTGGGCCGTGGGCTGTTCCAGTCTAACGGTGAGGGACCGAACGCCCGCTGGGACTTCGACATGAAAGGCGGTCATTTCGACCGGATCTCGCCGCCACTCCAGGCGACGGCCGTCGTCGGCGGTGATCGTGAAGCCGCTCATCAGCACGATCTGGGCGCTGGGAGAGTGCTCGCCCGGGATCCACTTGGGCAAGGATAGCACCAGGGGGCCCGGCGTGACGGGTATCGTCTCGGTGACTCGGAACACCTTCCGCGTCGTGTCGCTAACATCGACCTTCAGGTCGATGACGCCGGGATAGTCGATCGGACGCGCCGCCGGAATTGGGGGTGTCGGTGGCGCGGGCTTGGGCTGGGCCAGCGCCAGGGACGCGGACAGGGCCCAGGCAGCGGCCGTAAGAAGCTGCGGCTTCATGCGGATCTCCCCGTGAAGGGTGGCGGAGCGGCCGTCAACGCGGCCGCTCCCGAACCTTGCCTCACAGGCCGCTGGCGCCGCCGAACTTATGGGTCAGCTGCAGGTAGTAGCTGCGTCCCGTCGCCGAAAACCACGAGGTGTCATAGTAGGGATAGCCCGAATAGGTCGGGTCGCGCGGCGGATCCTTGTCCAGCAGGTTGTCCACGGCCAGGCTCACGCGGGTGCGGTCGTTGATCTCGTACTGGACAGTGCCGTTGAGCATGTAGGTCGCCTTGGTCCAGCCGTCCTCGTTGTAGTTCGGGACGCGGCTCAGGCGTTGCCCGTGCACCCCGACGCTGAGGTCGCCCAGCCGCCAGTTGATCGACGCGCTGGTCTTGGTTCGCGGGATGTCATAGCCGCTGTCATAGGCCAGCTGGTTCTCGATGGGATCTCCCGGATATTGGCGGCTGGTGTGGTTGTGCACCCAGGTGTGGGCGACGGAGAAATCGAACACGCCCAGCGCGCTGGTCGGCCAGCGATAGTGGGCCGCGACATCGATACCGGTGGTGCGCTCGGTGGCCACGTTGATCGGATTGATCGTGACGCTGCTGATCGCGCCCGGATTGATCGCGGCGGTGAGCGGGTTGCGCTTCACCCGCGCCAGGGCGTCGACGCAGGTCGGCGAGGCGGCGCTGACGGCGGTTCCCGCGGACGTCTTGCCGAGCCGGCAATCGGCTTCCTGGCGCAGGACGCTGTCCAGGCTCATGTCGAGCACGGCGTTGTCCAGCTGGACGCGGAAATAGTCCACCGAGATGTCGAAGTTGCGGACCGGCGACCAGACCGCGCCATAGTTGAACGACTTGGAAGTCTCCGGCTTCAGCTCGGCGTTGCCCAGCCGCACCTTGACCAGTCCCTCGTCCGCATAGCTGCAGTCGCCGATGTCCTCGCCGGGCTCCTCGGCGCGGCAGCGGTAGTAGTCGGTGCCCGAGGGGTGGCTAATGCCCTCCTTGGCGAACACATAGTGCAGGTCGGGGGCACGGAAGCCGGTGCCATAGGCGGCTCGCAGCAGCAGGGTCTTCACCGGGCGCCACTCGACGCCGCCGTTGTAGGTGAACTTGTCGATCGTGTTGCCGCCATACTTGTAGCTGTCGTAACGACCGGCGGTGGACAGCTCGAGGCTGCTCAACAGCGGGGCGCGGAACTCGTAGCCGGCGCCCCAGTGGTCGCGCGAGCCCGAGCCGTCGGCGTCGCGCAGGCCGTAGTAGTAGTTCACGGTCGCCAGCGGATCGAGGCCCAGCTTGTAGGATTGGTGGCCGTATTCAGCGACCGCCGCGAAGCCCACCGGGCCGGCGGGCAGGTGGAAGAGCTCACCCTGGTTGATCTGGAAGGACACACCCTGCTGGCGCGCGACCGGCTTGTAGGTCGTGCGCGCGGTGATCGAGTCGTATTCCGCCGTGGTCAGGGGGCGATAGAGCCGCGCCGGATCGGCGTTGAAGATCGGATAGCCGCTGTCGGCGTCCACGCCCAGCTGCGGGCCCAGGAAGAGGGCGGTGGCCTTCGAGGTCACCACCTTTGGCCAGCTGATCGACGAGCGGTACTGGCTGAAGTTGTAGAACGCTTCGTAGTCCCAGCCGCCGCCCAGCGAGCCCTTGACGCCCGGCGTGATGCTGAAGGTCTTGGAGACGTTCTTGATGTAGCCCTTGTTCAGCCCGCCCATCTCCTCGGGCGTGAAGTTGCGGTGCCAGAGGTCCAGTCCGCCGATGAACTGGTTGTAGAAGATCCCGTCCTCGCTGCCGTTGGCGTCCTGGTACTCCCAGTTCAGGACGTCCTGGAACTGCCGCGTGCGGCTGTAGCCCGCCGAGATGTCGGCGAAGAACGAAAGGTTGTCGCGCGGCGCGTAGTTCAGCGAAGCGACGACGTTGGCGCTCTTGCGCTCGCTGACGATCGTGCCGTAGCCGATCGAGCTGAAGCTGCCGCAGTAGTAGCCGGGGCCATAGTCGTCGAGATCGGCGTCATAGGCGCCCCAACCTGGGCGGCTGGCGTACTCGATCGAGCCGCCGTTCAACTTCGAGAGCGCCTTGCAGGTGTCCGCGCCCGGATCGATGTAGACGTCCTCGGACGGATCCATCCGCAGGAAGTCGCGCCGCGCTATGGCGGTGCGGCTGCTGGGGCTGTCCTTGGTGCTGTCCTGGATATCGCGGTCATAGGCCCAGATCGGGCGCTGATTGACGAACTCGCCGCCGATCACCAGGTCGAAGTCGCCCTTGGAATAGCCGCTCGAGACATTGATCCGCTGGCTGGCGCCGCCGCCGTGTTCGTACCCGCCGAACGTCGCGTCGACGGTTGTCCCGTCGACCTTT
>CAKZJK010000032.1 GCA_936942565.1 uncultured Caulobacter sp.
TCCACCAGATTGTTGATCATGCGTCGCAGCGCCACCGGCGAGACCAGGGCGTTGACGGGAGCGCCAGGCGACAGGGTCAGGGTCTGGCCCATCTCCGCGCGCAGGGCGACCAGGGCCTCCAGCTCCCGGCGGACATCGACAAGCCGCGCCCCCTCCCCGCGCCCGGCCTCCTGGCGCGCGAACAGCATGGTGTCATCGAGAAGTTGGGACATCTCCGCCAAGTCTCGCGCCGCCTTGTTCCGCTGCTCTGGGTCGGCGATGAACTCTGCCCGCAACGTCAGCCGGGTCAGGTAGGTGCGCAAGTCATGGGCGATCGCGGCCAGCATGCGCGTGCGTTCGTCGACCAGCCCCCGGATCCGGCCACGCATCGTGTTGAAGGCGCCCGACAGCTCGCGGATTTCGCGGGGGCCGCTCAGCGAAAGGGGGGCCGCGTCCAGGTCGTCTCCGAACCGCGCCACGGCCCGGGCCAAGCTCTCGACCGGACGCGCCGTCTGGCGAACTGCGACCAGGATCATCAACAGGGTCACCGCCAGTAACGCTGCGCAAGCCAGGGTGATGCGGCCCAGGTAGCGTCGCGCCGCCTCCGGGGCGCGGCGGCGGAGGGTCAGGACGGAGCCGTCCTCCAGTCGCACCGATAACCGCAGAGCGGCTCGACCCGGCATGAAGCCGTCGCGTAGCCGACCGCCGCGGCGCACCTCGATCCGCCAGTCGCGCCCATTCATCACCCGATCGTAAGCGGCGTAGCCGGGATCGCGGGCGTCGGCCGATCGGGTCCCACGCAGGGCGATCGGAAAAGTCGGGTCGAGGGTGGCGCGGATCACCCCGGTGTCCAGCGCCTTGATAACGGCGGGGCGCGCCGCTGGTGGCGACGCGTCCAGCGCCTCGACCATGGCCACCGCCTCGGCCGGCTGGGGCAACTGGTAGAAGCGCACGCCGCCGCCCGTCTCGGTGGGCCAGATCAGCAAGCCCGCGCCCAGCGCCAGCAGGATGATCAGGCCCGCCAGCAGGATGGCGGCGATGCGCGAGGACAGGTTGTCCAGCAGCACCATCAAAGCCGCTCCCCGGGAGTCCGCTCCCCAAGAATCCGCTCGACGGGGGCGCTGAAGAGATAGCCTCCCCCGCGCACGGTCTTGATCAGCCCCGCCCCGCCCGCGCCCGAGGCCAGCTTGCGTCGCAGCCTGCCCAGAAGCACGTCCACCGAGCGATCGTAGGGCATGGCGCTGCGGCCGCGCGTCCAGTCCAGAAGCTGGTCGCGGCTCAGCACGCGTTGGGCGTGGCGCAGGAAGGCCATGAGCAGGTCGTGCTCTCCGCCTGTCAGCGCCACCGGCGCGCCGGCGGCGTCGTGGAGGTCGCGGCTGGCCGAGTCGAGACGCCAACCGGCGAAGCCGTAGACCTCGCCCGGCGGGACGGCGGCCACGCGGTGGACCTCGCGCGTGCGGCGCAGGATGGCGCGGACACGGGCCAAGAGCTCTCGCGGATTGTAGGGCTTGGCCAGGTAGTCGTCGGCGCCGATCTCCAGGCCGATCACCCGATCGATGTCGTCTCCCTTGGCAGTGACCATCAGGATCGCCGTTTCGCCGGTGGTCCGCAGGCGGCGGCATAGAGACAGGCCATTCTCGCCGGGCATCATGATGTCCAGCAGGACGAGGTCGACGCGACGGCGGGCGGCCAGGCGGTCGAAGGCGGCGGCGTCCTCGCAGCCGACGGCCTCCCAGCCCTCCCGGCGAAGCAGGCCCAGCGTCAGGTCGCGAATCTCGGCGTCGTCCTCGACGACCGCGATCAGGGTGTTGTCGGTCATGGTCAAAGCCTTGCCTCAGCCGCGCGTCGCGGAAAAGGCGCGGGCGTTCGCGATTACATTTCGACACGTTTCGTCGACGGCGAAACATCAAGGCGAGCGGCCCCGCGTGTTTTCTGCGCGGCGACGAGGGACGTCACCGAACCGATGGAAACACCATGCGTAAAACCGTTCTCGCCGCCGCTGGCCTGACCGCCACGGCCCTGTTCATCGCGCTCGCTCCCGCCGCGGAGGCTGGTCAACATGGCCATACGACCCGCGTGCAGGGCGCCTATGGTCGCGGCTATGTCCATGATCGCCACGTCAGTCGCCAGCCGGGCGCGGTCTCGGTCTCGCGCGGGACCCAGACCAACGGCGGCTACGGCGTCGCCAGCCAGCGCGGCGCTAACTGGGGTGGCGGCGCCTACGCCGGGAGCGCCTCGCGCACGTTCAACAACGGCGCCTCGGCCAGCCGGGCGACCAGCGTCGTCAACAATGGCGACGGAACCTACAGCTACAACGCCAGCCGCACCGGCTATGACGGCGACACCCGTTCGGTCAGCGGCGTCGTGACCCGCCCCTGACCGCAACCAGGGCCGGCGCGCGAGCCCCCCTGCGCCGGCCCGCCTCCCCCGGAGAGGATCCAATTTTGAAGAAGTCTCTGACCAAGCTCGTGACCTTGACCTTGGCGGCGTCCCTGGCGGCCGGCGCCGCCGACGCCCAGATCGGCCTGCGCGGCAAGATGCGCGAGCGGATGATGCAACGCCTGCAGGAGAAGAAGGCCGAGGAGGAGCGCCCCATCGACCTTCAGGCGATCCTGCCCGGCGCGCGCAAGCTGACGGCCGCCTACGGCGGCGATCCCGCCCAGGCCGTGGACGTCTATCTCCCGCCAGGCGCTCTGCGCGACGCGCCGGTGATCGTCATGGTCCACGGCGGCGCATGGAAGATCGGCGACAAGGCCAACACGGGCTCGGTCGAGAACAAGCTCAGGCACTGGTTGCCCAAGGGCTACGTGTTCGTCAGCGTCAACTACCGCATGCTGCCCCAGGCCATGGCCTACGCCCAGGCTCAGGATGTGGCCGCCGCCCTGCGATGGACGCAGACCCACGCCGCGGACTGGGGCGCCAGCGATCGCCGGATCATTCTGATGGGCCACTCGGCCGGGGCGCATTTGGTCGCCCTGCTGTCGTCGAAGCCGTCGATGGTGGGCAAACCCTGGGCCGGGACGGTGGTGCTGGACTCGGCGGCCATGAAGGTCTCCACGACCATGGCCGGCCGCCATCCGAAGTTCTACGACGAGGCCTTCGGCGGCGATCCCGCCAGCTGGGCCCAGGCCTCGCCCATGGATCAGTGGACGCCCTTGGCCGTGCCGATGTTCCTGGTCTGCTCGACCAAGCGCCCCGACAAGCCTTGCGACGACGCCCGCGCGTTCCAGGCCTTGGCCAGGCGCGCGAACGTCCCGATGCCGGTCTTGCCCCAGCCCCTGACCCACGCCGATGTCAACCGCACCCTGGGACTGCCCGGTGACTACACCGACGCGGTGGATCGTTTCATTGGGGAGCGGCTGGAACGCTGAAGGCCGTGCCGAGCCGGCGCGGGGCGTCACGCCGGCGTTCGGCTCATCATCAGCGGCTGGATCCTCGTTCCGAAGTCCTCGACCCCTTTCACGAAGTCGTCGAACACCAGCAACACCCCAGCCGTGCCCGGAACGGCGGCGATCTCGTCCAGCATCTTGGCGATGCTCTCATACGAGCCCACCAACGTGCCCATGTTGAGGTTCACGGCCGACTCCGGCGCGGCCAGCTGCTGGGTGTTGGTGGTGGCGCCGGCCTTGGCGTTGGGGGCGGCCTGCTGGGTCAGCCAGGCCAGGGCCTCCTGGTCCGCGCCGTCGCGATACGTCTGCCACTTGGCCATCGCCTTCTCGTCGGTCTCGTCGGCGATGATCATGAACAGGATGAAGGACTGTACGTCGCGCCCGGTCTTCTCGGCGGCGGCCTCCAGCCGCTTGTTCACCGAGGCGAAGGCGGTCGGCGTGTTGGTGCCCTTGCCCAAGGCGAAGCTGTAGTCGGCGTACTGAGCGGTGAAGGCCAAGCCCTCGTCGGAGGAGCCAGCGCAGATCAGCTTGGTCTCCTTGGGGTGCGGGCTGACCCGGCAATCGTCCATGGTGAAGTACTTGCCCTTGAAGTCCGAGACGCCGGTCTCCAGCAGGTCCTTCAGCACGGTGGCGTACTCAGACAGGTAGTTGTAGCGATCGGTGTAGTGCTGCTCGCCGGGCCAGAGGCCCATCTGGCTGTACTCGGCCTTCTGCCAGCCGGTGACAAGGTTCACGCCGAAGCGTCCCGGGGCGATCGAGTCGATGGTCGAGGCCATGCGCGCCACGATGGCCGGGGGTATGGTCAGGGTGGCGACGGTGGCGAAGATCTTGATCTTGCTGGTCACGGCCGCCAGGCCGGCCATCAGGGTGAAACTCTCCAGGTTGTGCTCCCAGAACTGGGTCTTGCCGCCGAACCCGCGCAGCTTGATCATCGAGAGCGCGAAGTCGAACCCGTACTTCTCGGCCTTCTGGGTGATCTCCTTGTTGAGCTCGAAGCTGGGCATGTACTGCGGAGACGTCTCCGAGATCAGCCAGCCGTTGTTGCCGATGGGAATGAAGACGCCGACCTGCATTGGGTTATTCCCCCTGAGTTTTACCGAAAGAACGAGGGCGCGTTCACGCGCCCTCTAGGAATTGGACGAGCGCCTCGTTGAAGGTCTCGGGATCGGTGACGGTGAAGCCGTGGCCGCCCCAGGCGACCTGCTGGAAATCCGCGTTGGGCAGGCGGGCGGCCAAGCGTTGGGAGCAGCTCATCGGCACCAGCATGTCGTCGGCGCTGGCGCTGACCAGCACCCGGTGGGTGATCTCCTCCAGCCGCGCGTCGATGTCGAAGGCCAGGAGGGCGTTGATCCGCGCCAGCATCACCTCGCGCGGCGGGAAGCTAGCCACATGGTGGGCCTCCTCGGCCATCAGCCGGTCGTGGTTCCGCGAGATCCAGTCGGCCGGATATAGGAAGATCGGCTGGGCGTGGACGTAAGGCCCCGGACCACTGTCGTTCAGCAGGTGGATGCGGGTGTCGAAGCAGCGCTTGATGTGCGGGTCGGGCCGCGACCAACCGTTGACGACAACAAGCTTGCCCAGCCGATCGGGGTAATCCAGAGCCAGTTGCAAGCCCGCGTCGCCCCCGGCCGCGTGGCCGACGACATGGGCCTTCGCCACGCCCAAGGCGTCCATCACCTTGACCATGTCCCGAGCCATGTCGGCGACGGCGTAGGGTCCTGGCGGCAGCTCGCGCACGCTGCGCCCCGTGCCGCGGTGGTCATACAGGACCACCGGCCAGCGCTCGGTTAGGACCGCCATCTGCGGAGACCAGAACGCTCCCGAACCGCCCAGACCCGACGACAGCAGCACGACCTCTCGCCCGGCGAAGGGGCCGCCGTGAAGTTCGTAGTAGAGGCCGTCGACGGTTCCGGAAGTCATCAGCGCTTGCCGATGTGCGCCACCGAGGCGATCTCGACCACGAAGCCTGGCTTCACCAAGCCGCACTGGATGCAATAGCGCGCCGGCTTGTCGCCGGGGAAGTACTCGGCATAGACCTTGTTCATCGGGGCGTAGTGCGACCAGTCGGTCAGGAAGATGTGGTTCATGGTCACGTCCTCCATCGTCCCGCCGGCGGTCTCGATCACCGACTTGATGGTCTCCAGCACCTGGCGGGTCTGAGCCTCGGCGTCGTCGGGAAAGGCGACATTGTTGTCCTTGTCGAAGGCCAGGGTGCCGCTGACATAGACGATCCCGTCGGCCAGGGTCCCGGGCGAGAACGGAGCGATCGGAACGCCCGTGCCGGGCGGGGTGATGACGGTCTTGGGCATGCTTTCCTCCCTAGGTTTTCGGCGCCAGCTGCCCGAACGCCCCCTTGAAATCGGCCGTGGTCGAGACCCAGCCGAAGAAGCTCTCGATGTTGAACAGGGCGGCCTTCTGGACGAAGTCGGGGCCGGCCTGGTGGGTGGCGTCCTCCAGCACGGTCCCGAAATATTCGAGGAAGAAGCCGTCGCGCAGGGTCGACTCCACGCAGACGTTCGTGGCGATGCCGACGAACACCAGATGCCGGATGCCGCGCGCCCTAAGCACACTGTCCAGCTGGCTGTTGAAGAAGCCGGAATAACGGGTCTTGTGCAGTTGGATGTCGCCTGGCTGGGGCTTGAGCTCATCGACGAGCTCGTAATCCCACTGCCCCCGCGCCAGGAGCTTGCCCTGCAGTTCGGGTCTGGCGCGCATGGTCTTGAGGGCGTTGGACTTCCACCAGTTCGGTGAACCGGGGCCGCCGGCCTCGACGTACTGGTCGTCCCAGCCGTTCTGGAAATAGATCACCTGCACGCCGGCCGATCGGGCGACCTCCAGAACGCCCTTGATCTCGTGGATGACCTTGGCCGCGCCGGAAATGTCGAAGCCGGCCAGGTCCAGGTATCCGCCGGGCGAGGCGTAGGCGTTCTGCATGTCGATCACGATGACGGCGGCGGTCTTGGGATCCACCGGCAAGGGCTCGGGCCGCGCGGGCAGCATCACGCAACCTGGGGAGAGCGGAGTGATCGGAGAGCTCATCGCCTTGGGCTCCTTGTGAAGTCCGGATGGCATGGAATACCATCCCGCGGAACACCGCAATCCGAACCGTTCGGTCCAATTTTGACCAAATGGTCCAAGTTCGAGAGCCGATGACCGGTAAGGCCGCCAAGACCGTCAAGCCACCGCGCAAGGCGGGCGCCCAACCCGTCGCGAAGCCGGGCTCGGGCGCCCGCGTACTGCTCAAGGCCGCCCAAAGCCTGGGCGAAACCGAGGGCGCGGGCGCGTGGCCCCGGGGCCGCCGGGAGAAGGCTGGCGAGGCTCGCAAGGCCGCCATCCTGAAGGGCGCCCTGGCGGTGTTCGCCCGCCTCGGACTGGAAGGCGCCAGCGTCGAGGCCATCGCCCGGGCCGCGGGCGTTTCGAAGGCCAACCTGCTCTACTATTACCCGTCCAAGGACGCGCTCTACGTGGCGGTGCTGGAGCAGGGCCTGTCGCGATGGCTGGCGCCGCTGGCCCGCTTTACCGAGGCCGACGACCCCGCCGACGCCATAACCGCCCTGATCGGCGCCAAGCTGGCCATGAGCCGCGACCACCCCGAGATCTCGCGCCTGTTCGCTCTGGAGATGCTGCGCGGCGCGCCGCTGTTGAAGCCGGTCCTGGCCGGCCCGCTGAAGGCCGTGTTCGACGCCAAGGTCGCCGTGGTCCGGGCCTGGATCGCGGCGGGCAGGCTGGCCCCCGTCGATCCGCCGCACCTGATCTTCGCGATCTGGGCCTTGACCCAGCACTATGCCGACTTCGCCGTCCAAGTGCGGGTGCTGTCGGGCAAGTCCTTGTCCGACAACGACTTCATGGGCGAGACGCAAGCGGCCGTGACGGCCTTGGTGCTCGACGGGATCCGGCCACGCTAACTGGCGGCGTCGTTCGAGGCGAAAGTCGCCTTCTGGAAAGCGTGTCCAAGGCGGAAATGGCGCGTGTTTCACCATGTTCCCTACCGCCCGCTTGCGACTACGTCGCGGCTTTGACGGCCCCAACCTGTTTCCGGGACACTTCCAGCCTGCAACGACAACACAGGCGCGAAAAATCCACCTCGCCCACATTGATTCAATTCGATGATTATCTAAATGTCTAATCGATCGCCACGTGGGCGATGGAGAGACAGATCATGAGCAAGCTGGCTGGAAAAACGGCGGTCGTGACCGGCGCGTCGAAGGGTATCGGGGCGGGGATCGCCAAGGCGCTGGCGGCCGAGGGCGCGGCGGTGGCGGTCAACTACGCGTCCGACCAAACCGGCGCCGAGAAGGTGGTCGCCGAGATCACCGCCGCCGGCGGCAAGGCCATCGCCGTGCGGGGCTCGGTCGCCAAGGCCGAGGACGTGACTCGCCTGTTCGACGAAGCCCACAAGGCCTTCGGAAGCATCGACATCCTGGTCAACAACGCCGGCGTCTACGCCTTCACCCCGCTGGAGGCGGTGACCGAGGCCGAGTTCCATCGCCAGTTCGACACCAACGTCCTGGGCTTGCTGCTAGCCACTCAGGAAGCCGCCAAGCGCTTCGGCCCCGAGGGTGGCAGCGTGATCAACATCAGCTCGTCGGCGGTGACGCTGGAGATACCGGCCTTCTCGATCTACACGGCCACCAAGGCCTCGGTGGACGCGATCACCCGCGTGCTGGCCAAGGAGCTTGGGCCGCGCAAGATCCGGGTCAACGCGATCGCGCCAGGCGCCGTCGAGACCGAAGGCGCCCATACCGCGGGCATCATGGGGTCGGACTTCGAGGCGCAGATCGTGGCCAGCACGGCCCTGGGCCGCGTGGGTCAACCCTCGGACATCGCGCCAATCGCGACCTTCCTGGCCTCGCCGGACAGCTTCTGGATCACGGGCGAAGTGATCGCGGCCGCCGGCGGCAACCGCTAGGCCATTCGATAGTGCCGCGCCAGGCGTTGCAGGGCGAGTTTCAGGACCGTCTTGCCCGTCCGGCGCGGCAGTTTCAGCGCGGCTTCGGCGGCCTCTAGGGCCGAGCCCATCAGGCAGATCCGCTCCAGGATCTCACGCAGACCGGGTCCCACCGCCTCCAGGGCGCGGGCGATCCGCTGACGGGCGGCGTGGTCGCGCTCGGCGGACGAGAGGCCCGGCTGGCCGCCGTCCACGCGCGACGCATCCCAGCGCATCGTCAGGCGCCCTTGCGTTCCAAGCCGCTCGAACTCCTCGCGCAAGCGTTCGCCCGCGGCGGCCTCGATCGGCGTCAGCCAGGGCTGGCCGTCCCGATCGCGACGGCGGGCGAGCCAAGCGATCGGCGACTCGCCGAGATTGCGCCGAACCAGCTTCGACGTGTCGGGCAGCATCACCTCGGCCTCGATGACGCCCGGCCGGCCGGGCGGCGGCAAGATCGGCGCGGGCCGCGCGGTCATGGTCCAGCCGCCTTGTGGGCGAGGCTTCAGCATCGCCTCGCGAGCCAGGGCCTGGAAGCTGGCCTCGTCGAGCGTCAGCATCGGCCGCCGCCGACGGCTGGCGCCCAATCGCACGCCATAGCCGTCCCCTTGAGCTTCCACCACCGCGCCTGGGCGGGCCAGGAGACGCATGGCGCGCTCGGCCCGACGGCGGGCTTCGAGCTCCCGATCGAACGTCATGCTCATAGCGGCAGGGCCTCCGCGTGGTCGGGGGCCTGGCGCAGGCAAGCCTCCAGCTCGGCCAAGCGACGATCGAAGTCGGCGTTCTCGCGCAGGTCCTCGATCTTGCGGCAGGCGTGACCGCAGGTCGTCCGGTCGCGGCCGAACGCGTAGGCCACCCGATGCAACGGCCAATGGAAGGTGATGTGGGTGAGATAGATGGCCAGCTGCCGCGCGCGGACGGCGGCGTTGGTGGTCCGGCGAGCCGTATTGATCTCGGCGGCTGGAATCCCGGTGGCCAGGGAAACGAGTTGGGTGACGAAACCCGCCATCAGGCGGTCGCGTCGGGGATCGGGCGTGATGACCCAGATATCCTCAAGGGCATGAACCAGCATGGCGCTCTCTCCTCCCGACCGCGAGTAGGTCGGACAGCGCCACTATAGGTTTATTTTCCCAGGCAGAGGAAGATATTCCTATTTCCTCATTGCTCCCGATCTCAAACCCTTGAAAGATCAAGAGAGATCCGCGCCAATTCCCGTAGCTTGACGAGCACTCACGCCGCCGGATCGGCGCCCTACCCCCTCAACGCTTGGCGTTCCGCTCGGCGATCCAGGCGTCGATTCGGCGCTCCAGCACCGCCAGCGGCAACGAGCCGTCCAGCAGCACGACATCATGGAACGCGCGCTCGTCGAAGCGCGGGCCCAGCGCCTGCTCGGCGCGGCGACGCAGCTCCAGGATCTTCAGTTCGCCAATCTTGTAGGCCAGCGCCTGACCCGGCCACGAGACGTAGCGCGCCAGCTCGACCTCGATGTTGACCGGCGACAGCGCGGTGTTGTCGGTGAAGCAGGCGCGCGCCTGGTCAAGGCTCCAGTGCTTCCAGTGGATGCCAGTGTCGGCGACCAGGCGGCAGGCGCGCCACATCTCGTAGGACAGGCGACCGAACAGCTCGTAGGGATCGCGGTAAATGCCCATCTCCTCGCCCAGCCATTCCGAATAGAGCCCCCAGCCCTCTCCGAAGGCGGTGAAGTAGAGGCTCTTGCGGAAGTCCGGCGCGCCGGTCTGCTCCTGGGCGAGCGAGGTCTGGATGTGGTGGCCCGGCGCGCCCTCGTGCAGCACCAGGGCGGGAAGTTCGTACAGCGGGCGCTGGTCGAGCTCGGAGGTGTTGATCATCAGCCCACCGGCGCGGCCGACCTTCGGATCGCCGCCGAAATAGCGGCCCGTGGTGTAGCCCTTCTCGATGGCGGCGGGCACCGGCCGCACGCCGTAGGTCAGGCGCGGCAGGACGCCGAAGTGGGCCGGTAGCTGATCGTCGGCGCGCTTGGCGATCTCGCTCGATTTCTCCAGGAGTTGCTGGCGGCTGGTCGCGTAGAAACGCGGATCCTCGCGCAGCATGGCGATGAAGGCCGGCAAATCGCCCTGGAAGCCGGCCGCCTTCATCGTCTCCAGCATCCGCCCGCGGATGCGCGCCACCTCGGCCTGGCCGATGTCGTGGATCTGGTCCGGCGTCATGGTGGTGGTGGTGTGCCGGCGCGCCAGGAAGGCGTAGTAGCGCTTGCCGTCCGTCAGGTCCGAGGCCGCCAGGCTCTTGGCCGCGCGGGGGGCGTACTCCTCGGTCATGAACTTGACGAAGCTGGCCCGGGCGGGCGCGACCTTGGTGGTTACGGCCTTCTCGCCCTCCGCGACCAGGGCCGCGCGCGTCGCCTCCGGGATGCTGGCCGGCAGCGCTCGCAGCGGCGCCAGCAACGGGTCTTCGGCCAGAGGGGTGGCGGCGATGCGCCGCGCGCGCTCAAGCACCGCCTGGGCGGTCGGGACCGCCTGGACAAAGCCGGTGTTCACGCCCCGGCGGGCGTTGTCGATATTGACCGCGTACCAGCCGGGCATGCGGTTCAGCAGCGCGATCCAGCGCCGCGCCTCGGCTTCGCTCTTCAGACGGAGCCCGCTGGCGCGGTACAGCATCATCACGTCGAAACCGCCGTCGCTGCTGAAGGGCATGCGGGCTTCGTCGAAGCCCGCCGCCTCGATACGATCGTTGAGCGTCCAAAGGAGGAGCTCGCGCGTGAGGGCTTCCTCCTCCGAAAGGCCGGACGTCCCCATGGCCGTCAGTTCGCCCCGGATGGCCTTCAGCTGGACAAGGCGCGCGGCGTCCGCCGCGGGCGTGACTTCGGGCAGACGCCAGCGAGCCTCCGCCGCGCCACCGGAATCGGGATCCTCGTCGCCGCCGCCCAGCGCCTCGAACCGGGTCACCAGGCTCGTGAGCGTTTTGGAGGGACCAGCCCACGCGGCCGACACGGTCAGGGCGGTGAGACAGACGCCGACGAAGGCGGCGCGCCAGGGTGCGATGCGAGTCATGCGCGCAGCTTAGGCGAACGCTCGTCGCCTAGCGATACGTCAGCGCGGACCGCGACGCGGTCCGATGTTTCCAATATCGGAAAGAACCGAGAATGGAGCGGGCGAAGAGATTCGAACTCTCGACATCCACCTTGGCAAGGTGGCGCTCTACCACTGAGCTACGCCCGCATCGGAGGGGCTTGGTGAAGCGCCCCGCGACGAGGAGGCGGCTTATGGCAGAGCGCTTCGCGGTTTGCAAGCGCCCTTTGAGGGGTTGCGAAGAGGCTTTTTTCGACGGCTTGATCCAGCCGCGTTTCGGCCAGGTTTTTCGCCTGGCGATCTTGGGGCGGAGTCCTGGCGTTGCGTCTGTTCGTGTTCGGTCTGGGCTATGTGGGGGCCGCCTTCGCCAACGCCTTGCGAGCGCGCGGTTGGGAGATCGCGGCCAGCGCGCGAAGCCCCGAGCAGGCTGACGCGCTGGCCGCCAACGGCGTCATCGCCGTCGATCCGGCCGATCGCGACGCCATGGCGCGGGCCCTGACCGGCGTGAAGGCGATTCTCGTCACGGCCCCGCCGGGCCCCGACGGCTGCCCGGCGCTCGAATCGATCGTCCCCGCCCTCGCCCAGGCCCAGGCCTTCCCCGACTGGATCGGCTATCTGTCGACGACGGGCGTCTACGGCGACTTCGATGGGCGCTGGGTGTTCGAGACCTCGCCGCTCAAGGCGCAATCCGTGGAAGGCGCGCGACGCGTCGGCGCGGAGCGCGACTGGCAGGAGGTCGGACGCGGCATGGGCCTGACGGTGACGGTCTTCCGCCTGCCCGGCATCTACGGGCCGGGCCGCAGCGCCTTGGATCGCCTGCGCGCCGGCGAGGGCCGCCGGATCGTCAAGCCCGGCCAGGTGTTCAGCCGCATCCATGTCGACGACATCGTCTCGGGGCTGCTGGCCTCGCTGGACAAGCCGCGGGCGGGCGGCGTCTACAACCTCGTCGACGACGAACCCGCCCCGCCGCAGGACGTCATGGAGCAGGCCGCCCGCTTGCTGGGCGTCCCGGTCCCGCCGGACCTGCCGTTCAACGAACTGGGCCTCTCGCCCGCCACCCGACGCTTCTACGCCGAGAACAAGCGTGTCTCGAACGCGCGCGCCAAGGCCGAGCTGGGCTGGCGGCCGACCTATCCCACCTACCGCGAAGGGCTGGCGGCGATCCTGAAGGCCGGCGGCTGACCGCTCATTCGTCGTCGATCGCCGGAGCGCGCGGCGTGATGCCCACCGCCTCGAGACCCGCCGCGTTGCGCAGCCGCGCGGCGCGGGCCAGGCGGCGCGAGACGAGATCCCCCTCCTCCGGCTCCGCCAGGCCCTTGGCCTCGGCCACGGCGGCGACCAGGCGCTCCAGATCCTGGGGACGCGAGAGACGATGGTCGCCGTCCTTGATCAGCGTGAAGACGACGTCCTGGCTGGTCAGGGCGTTGGCCAGCTCCAGGGCGTGGGTCCAGGGCACGTCGGGATCGGCGCCGCCCTGCAGAACCCGCACGGGAATGTCGATCGGCACGGGTCCGGGCAGAATCGACCACCGCCCGCCGTCCTCAAGCAGGTCGCGGGTGATCGGATAGCCGCCATCGTCGTACTCGGAAGGGCGAATCCAGAAGCCGTCGCGCGCGATCGCCGCCTTGGCCTCGTCCGAGAGGTCGGGCGCCATCAGCTTCTCGGTGAAGTCAGGCGCGGGGGCGATCAGCACCATCGCCTTCACCCGGTCCGGCCGCGCGATGGCCGCCAGGCACGCCAGCCAGCCGCCCATGGACGACCCGACCAGGACGAGCGGCCCGTCGGTCAGCTCGTCGATCACCGCCAGGGCGTCCTCGCGCCAGCGACTGATCGTGCCGTCCTTGAACGCGCCGTCGGACTCGCCGTGGCCGAAATAGTCGAAGCGGACGTAGGAGCCGCCGGTCGCCATGGCCTGCTCGGCCAGGACCTGGGCCTTAGTCCCGGTCATGTCGGAATGGAAGCCGCCCAGCCAGACGACCGTCGCGCCCTCTCCCGAAATACGCCGGAAGGCGAGCCTGGAGCCGTCTTCGCGCGTTAGAGCGCCTGGGGATTCGGTCATGGCGTCGCCTCGATCCTTTCGCTACTTAAGCCCGCGTTGTCCTCGCGAGAGTCGTGTGTCCGACCTACCTCCCGATTTCACCCTGCTGCAAGTGACGCCGGAGCTGGAAACCGGTGGCGCGGAGCAGACGACGATTGATGTCGCCCATGCCGTGGTGGCGCAAGGCGGCAGGGCCCTGGTCGCGACCAAGGGCGGGCGCATGGCCGCGCGTCTGACGGCGGACGGCGGACGCCTGGCCCAGATGCCGGCCCAGTCCAAGAACCCGCTCGTCATGCTGGGCAACGCCGCGCGGCTGATCGACCTGATCCGGCGCGAGAAGGTCAGCCTGGTCCACGCCCGTTCGCGCGCGCCGGCCTTCAGCGCGCTGTGGGCCGCTCACGCCACCAAGACGCCCTTCGTGGCCACCTATCATGGCGTCTACAACGCCCGTTCGAACCTCAAGCGCTGGTACAACGCGGTGATGACCAAGGGCGACCTGGTCATCGCGAACTCCGAGTACACGCGCCAGCACGTGATACAGGAGCACGGCGTTCCGCCCGACAAGGTCGTGGCCATTCCACGCGGCGTGGACCTGTCGCGCTTCGAGCCCGGCATGGTCGGCTGCGATCGCGTGAAGGCCCTGATGGAGGCCTGGGGCGTCGCGCCGGACGAGCGTCGGCTGAAAGTGCTGCTGGCCGGCCGGCTCACGCGCTGGAAGGGACAGGGCCTGCTGGTCGAAGCCATGGCGCTGCTGAAAGCGCGCGGCGAGGACCGGATCCTGCTGTTGCTGGCCGGCGATGACCAGGGCCGCAAGGGCTACCGCGCCGAGCTGACCACCGCCATCGCCGCCTCTGGCCTCGAGGACCGGGTCAAGCTGGTCGGTCATTGCGACGACATGCCGGCCGCCTATCTGCTGGCCGACCTGGCCATCGCGCCATCGCTGGAACCCGAGGCGTTCGGGCGCACCGCGGTGGAGCCGCAGATCATGAGCCGCCCCGTCATGGCCGCCGATCATGGCGCGACCCGCGAGACGGTCCTTCCCGGCGAAACCGGCTGGCTCGTGCCGCCCGGCGACGCCGAGGCCTGGGCGAGCGCCCTCATCGAGGCCGTGGAAGCCGGCGCCGCGCGGCGCCAGGCGATGGGCCAAGCCGCCCGAACACGCGCACGACGGTTGTATTCAGTGGACGCGATGTGCGAAGCCACGCTCGATGTCTACGCTCGCGTTTTGCGGGCCCGGGCCGCGGAGCACTCGTCTTGAGCAAGGAGATCAAGAAGGTCCTGGTCATCAAGCTGGGCGCGCTGGGCGACTTTGTCCTGGCCCTGGCGGCGATGAAGAAGATCCGCGAGGCGCACCCCAAGGCCAAGATCACCCTCCTGACCACGCCGCCCTTCGAGGCGCTGGCCAAGCTCAGCCCCTATTTCAACGCCGTCGAGACGGATGGTCGCCCCGGCGACCTGAGCGGGACTCTGGCCATGATCGGTCGGATTCGGAAGGCGGGCTACGACCGGGTCTACGACCTGCAGACCAACAGCCGCACCAACTGGTACTTCCAGCTGCTGCGCCCCTTCCCGCCTCAGTGGAACGGCATCGCCTTCGGATGCGCCCTTCCGCAGAAGGGCAAGGCGCGCCTGCGCATGCACACGCTGGAGCGGCAGGCCGACCAGCTGAAGGCGGCCGGCATCTGGCCCGACGCGCCCACCGAGCCTGGCAGCGCGCCCGCGCCGGACCTGTCGTGGATCCTCAAGAAGCAGAAGCAGGCGCCGCCCAGCGCCGCCAAGCCCAAACCCTATGTGCTGCTGGTGCCCGGCGGCTCGGCCCATCGGCCCGAGAAGCGCTGGCCCGTCGAGTTCTACGCCCAGCTGGCGTCGCTGCTGAAGGCGCGCGGCTTCGACATCGTCATCATCGGCGGACCGCAGGAAAGCGCCATGGCGCGGCAGATCCAGAAGGCCGCCGCCGGCGCGCGCGACCTGACTGGCCGCACCGACTTTGCTCAATTGGCCATGCTGGGCGCCAAGGCGGCTCTGGCGGTGGGCAATGACACCGGCCCGACGCATCTGCTGACCGCCGCCGGAGCGCCGACCATCGCGCTGTTCTCGGACGCCTCCGATCCCGACCTCTGCGCCCCGCGCGGCCATGTGACGGTGATCCGCTCGCCAGACCTGCAGGCCCTGCCGGTCAGCACGGTGGCCAGCGCGGCCATGGCCCTGACGACTCGCTGACTTAGTCACTGTCATCCCGGGCGTAGCGAAGCGAAGA
>CAKZJK010000033.1 GCA_936942565.1 uncultured Caulobacter sp.
CGGCGGCGGCGAAGGTGACCGGGGCCAGTCCCGAGGCGCTGACGACCCTGCCATCCGCAACCGCCTTTGGCGTGTCGACATAGTGCTCGGAGCCCGCATAGCCGGGGACCACGCCCTCCAGCCAATCCTTGCCGTTCGAGGTGTGCCGCCGACCTTCGAACAGGCCCGCGCGCGCCAGCGCCGTCGTGCCCGCGCAGATCCCCGCCACCGGCTTGCCGTCGGCGAAGGCCTGCCTCAGCAGCGCGCTGATCGCCGGGGCTTCGCCCTTCGACCAGGCGTCGCTGCCGATCAGGATGAAGAGATCGGCGTCGCTGAGCACCGGATCGCCGAACCGGTAGTCGGCGGCGGCCAGGATCCCGCCGATCGAGGTCTCGGGATCGCCGGTCGGGGTGGCGATCTCGATCTGGACCTTCAGATGCTCCCGCAGGAGGGCCAGCACCGGCCCGGCCTCCCAATCGGCCCAGCCCGGCTGCAGAAAGGCGACGGCGACGGTCATGGGACGCTCCTGGTTCTACCGCTTGGGCGCGTAAGCGCCTACATTGGCTGTCATGACAGACGCAGCCATCCTTTCAACCGCCGGCTTCGATCTCACGCCGCCGACGGAGCCCGAACGCGAACGCCTGGAGGCCGACCTGACGGCCGAGGAGGCGCGCGTCCTCCTGCACCACGGCACCGAGGCCCCGTTTTGCGGCGGGCTGCTGGGCGAGAAGAGCCCCGGCGCCTATTGCTGCCGCCTCTGCGGCCTGCCGCTGTTCAAGCACGAGACCAAGTTCGAGAGCGGCACCGGCTGGCCCAGCTTCTACGCGCCGTTCGCCGAGGATCACGTGGTCGGCGTGCGCGACACCTCGTACGGCATGGTCCGCATCGAGACCCGCTGCGCCCGCTGCGATAGTCACCAGGGCCACGTCTTCCCGGACGGCCCGGCCCCGACGCGCCTGCGCTACTGCATAAACTCGGTGTCCCTTGAGTTCGTGAAGGCGGGCGATCCCCTCCCCGATCCCCTGCATCGCGGCGACAAGATCGCCTGATCAAGGCGCGAAACGGCGGTCTCGCCTCAGCTTTTCTCAAATCCTATCGATTTCATATGAATTGAGCCGAGACCTCGAAAGGAGCCATGTGCGCTCGACGGCCACCCGTTGACCCGAGCGCATCATGACTCCCGCCCCGCACGCCCACGAAACACCGCGTCGTCGCTTCGACGACACCGATGGCCCGCCAATCCTAATCGTTCCAGGTCTCTACAACTCAGGCCCGGATCACTGGCAGACCCATTGGGAGCGCGATCTGCCCAACGCCGAGCGCGTCGATCAGCAGGATTGGGAGCGCCCCCTGCTTGGCGACTGGACGATCAGCCTGGCCGAGGCCGTGCGTCAAAGGCCGGGCGCGATCCTGGTGGCCCACAGCCTGGGCTGCGCGCTTATCGCCCACTTCGCCCAGGTGACCGGCGGACGCGGCGTCGGCGGGGCGATGCTGGTCGCCCCGGCCGACGTCAATCGCGAGGGTCCGGCCGGCCGCCTGCTGGTCGGCTTCTCGCCGATCCCGCGCCAGCGCCTGCCTTTTCCTAGCCTGGTCGTGGCCAGCCGCGACGACCCGTATGTCGAGATCGAGCGGGCGGAAGCCTTCGCGCGCGGCTGGGGCTCCGACTTCGTCGATCTGGGCCGCGCCGGGCACATCAATGTCGATTCGGGGCATGGCCCGTGGCCGAAGGGCCGGACGCTGCTCAAGGGCCTGATCGACCGGGTCGCCGCGACGCGGCGGCTCTAGGCCGGCGTCACGCGCAGCAAGGCCTCGGACGCCAAGGCGCGCGGCGTAAAGCGCGCCTGCCGCACCGCGCCCTTGAAGTAGTCGATCTTGTTCATCCGCGCGCCGACCGAGGAGCGACCCCGCCCTTGCGGCGTGAAGGCGATTTCCGCCTCGCCCTGGAGCTGGCCATTCACGAACGCGCGGTAGGTCTTGCCGTCATAGCTCTGGGCGACCCAGTACCAGCGTCCCACCGGGAAGACCTTGTCTTGGAACAGCAGGGTCTGTTTGTAGCCGGGGCCCGTGGCGAAGGCGTCCAGGCTCCAGGCCTCGCCGGTGACTCGGATCTCGAACAGCATGCGGGTGACGGAGGGCGGCGCGCTGGGCGTGGGGGCCTCCTCGTTCAGGTGGAACCAGCGCTGGGCGAAGACGCCGCCGTCGGGCCGGAACAGCGCCTCGAAGGTGAACTGGGACATACCCGCCAGGGGGTGGCGGTCGATGACCAGCCGGTCGTCGACGCCGTCGAATTGCACCGCCTTGCCATACGGCGTGTCGATCAGGCGCGGATCGCCCTCGACCGTGGTCTGAACGCCGCCGATGTCGGAGAGCCGATCGAAGGTCCAGCGCGTCTGGTCGGGCGCGTCGCGCGGTGGTCTACGGCCCATGGCGGCGGCGTCGAGACTGGCTGAAAGCGCGCCAAGACCACCCAGAACGACTCGCCGCCCGATCGGTCGCGAAAGCTCGCCGAAGTCGTTGTACGCGGTCATGTCGTCTCCTCCCCGATGCGCTTTCTGACACCGGTATCAGGGCGGATGCTGAGGCGACGCCAGGGCTTTTTCAAGCCGAAACCAGCGCTTGATATCGAAGGAAGGAAGAGATGGTGCGGGCGGTCGGGGTCGAACCGACACTCCTTTCGGAACCGGATTTTGAGTCCGGCGCGTCTACCAGTTTCACCACGCCCGCAGGCTTCGCAACGCGAAGGGTGGTCTTCCTAGCAGGCGTCGCCGGCGAATTCCAGTCTCGCGAAGACCGGTCTAGCATCGAAATTCACGGAGATTCCCGATGCTGAAACCCGGCCCGCGCAATCTGATCACCGACGTCCCGGGCCTGACCGTCGGATGCGTCGAGGACGAGGCCGTTAGAACGGGGGTGACGGTGCTGCTCTGCCCCGACGCCTGGACGGCGGCGGTCGACGTGCGCGGCGGCGGTCCGGCCGTGCGCGAGACCGACACCCTGCGGCCCGAGAACAGCTTCGCCCGCGCCCACGCCATCTGTCTGTCGGGCGGTTCGGTGTTCGGCCTGGGCGCGGCGGACGGCGCGGCGATCGCCCTTTCGGCGCGGGACGTCGGGGTCAAGCTGTCGGCCGGGTCTCCGGCGATTCCGATCGTGCCGGCCGCGTCGCTGCACGACCTGGGCAATGGCGGCGACAAGAGCTGGGGCCTATCGCCCCCCTACCGCGAGCTTGGCATGAAGGCGGTCGCGGCCGCTGGCGTCGAGTTCCCGCTGGGCGTGGTCGGCGCGGGGCGCGGAGCGATGGCCGGCGTGGTCAAGGGCGGCCTGGGCTCGGCCTCGCTTGATCTGGGCGACGGCCTGATCGTCGGCGCCCTGGTCGCGGCCAATCCGGTCGGTTCGGTCTACATGCCCGACGGCGAGACCTTCTGGGCCTGGCCGTTCGAGATCGACGGCGAGTTCGGCGGACGCCGTCCAGGCGCCATGCCCGCCGCGATCGATCCGATGCCCGACGACACCAAGCTGGGCGCGATGGGCCGACTGCGCCTGGGCGCCAACACCACGCTGGCCGTGGTGGCGACCACCGCCGACCTCACCACGGCCGAGGCGAAACGCGTGGCGATGATGGCGCATGACGGCATGGGGCGGGCCATCCGTCCGGCCCATACGGCCTTCGACGGCGACATCGTCTTCGCCCTGGCCTCGGGCGTCACGGCGCTGGGCCAAGGACCGGGGCGCGGCGCCGCCCTGTCGCGCCTGGGCTCAGCGGCGGCCGATTGCCTGGCGCGCGCGATCGCCCGAGCGGTCTTCGAAGCTAGGGCGGCGTGATCGTCTCGCCGCCGGCCAGCTGGATGGCGGCGGTCTCGAGGTGGTTCAGAAGGCGCTTGAAGGTCGCGACCTCGTGCGGCGCCAGCCCCGCCAGCAACGTCGCCTCATAGGCCAGGGCCAAGGGCGCGATCTCGGCGAACAGCCGACGACCAGCCGCGGTCAGCTCCAGGGTGTGCGAGCGGCGGTCCGAGCGCACCGTCGTGCGGGCCACCAAGCGGCGAACCACCAGCTCCTGAGCCGCGCGGCTGACGCGAACCTTGTCCATGGCGGTGCGGGTGACGGCGGTGTGCTGAGTCAGCGCGCCTTCCGCCAGGACCGACATCAGTCGCCACTGCGGGATGGTGAGACCGAAGCGGTCCTCGTAGGCGCGAGCGATCAGGCGACTGACGGCCGCCGAAGCGGTCGCCAGGCGATAAGGCACGTAATCGGAAAGACTGACACCGGCTTCGGGCGCGTCCGGCGCGCCCGGCGTAAGCGGAGAGACCGTGGCGGTCATATCCCGTTCCTTTCGTCCTCCCAGGCGTGACCGCCTTGAAGGAGCGGCCTTCGCCAGTCCAACCGCGCTTGCCGGACCCTGGCGTTGCGGTCCGTGCGCGTCTTTTGATCTGAGCGCGGCCAGCTCAGGCCACAATGCTCCCAGGCGACCGCCCTCACGAAGAGACAGTTTCGCACGCCGTGTGGGCAGAGAATAGCTATCTCGCCTTACGGAAGGGCGTTCTTATGCCTCGACCGATCTAAAATACGCGTTTTTCTCTTCGTGAAGACCGAGTCGAGCTCGCTAGACCTGACGTGGAATCGTCGCCGAGGCCCGCGCACCGTGGTCATAGCGCGACGGTCCGCCATACACGGCGACCTCGCACAGGATGTCGCCGCCCTCCTCTACCGCCCAGATGTAGCTGCGCTCCACCTCGACATAGCGGCCGGCCGGCGAAATACCCTCGAAGGTGTCGCCCCAAGGCACGATCGCGCGCAGATCCTGCCACCGCAGGGTCATGGCCCGCGAAAGCTCATCGCGGGCCATGGCCTCGAGGTCGGGATCGTCCGCCAAGCCCTCAGCCTTCCGCGTCGTCGCGGAAATAGGCCTCGACCTCGCCCTGCAGCTTGATGGTCATCGGATTGCCCTTGCGATCCAACGTCTTGCCGGCCGCGACGCGGACCCATTTCTCGCTGATGCAGTATTCCTCGACGTTGGTCTTCTCGACGCCCTTGAAGCGGATGCCGATGCCGCGCTCCAGCAGATCGGCGTCGTAGTACGGGCTGTCGGGATTGACGGAGAGGCGGTCGGGAGGCGTGTCGCTCATGGTGTTCCAACTTGGATGCGGGCGCGCGGCCCGTGTCTTGGCCGGCGGTGATACCCACGAAACGCCGAAAATCCAAATGCGCGCCTCCGACGCCCGCCCGATCAGTCCGGCTGATCCTCCTTGACCGGGTCCGCGGCCGAGACGACGCCGTCCTCGTTGGTGTCGTGGTGGGTGAACATCCGCCAGCCCGAATAGTCGAACTCCGCCCGAGTGATCGCGCCGCCCTTGTCGCTGTCGAGGACGTGGAAGCGCACGTCGGTCTGGCGCATCTGACGCTCGCGCTCCTCCTGCTTCTTCTCGGGCGCGCGGTCCGAGGCGGCGAGCTTCTTTTCAAGGCGCGCCTTGAACTCGGCGACGTACTCGGCCTGGGACAGCACGCCGTTCTTGTCAGCATCGGTCTTGTCGAACTGAACGGTCCGGGTAGCGGCGTACTCGTCCTTGGTGACGACGCCGTCGCCGTTCTGATCCTGCTCCTTGATGAAGGTGTCGCGCGCGTGGGAGGCGGCGCTGGCCGGACCGGCCAGCAGCGAGGCGAAGAGAGCCGCCCCGGTGAAGAAGATGCGGGTGTTCATGGCGTGTCCTTGGCTTAGCGGAGGGATTCGAACGTCAGGGCGTAGGTGTGGCTCTGGCCGGGCTGGCCCGATGCGGCGGGCGCGACGCGGTGGCGGGCCTGGACCTGGTAGACGCCGGAGCGCTCGACCTTGACCGCCACCCGGCCCTTGGCGTCGCTGATGAAGGTCTGGGGCGGAGCCTTGGCTCCGTCGGCGTAGCGGTCGTCGGCGGCGCTGAGGGTGACCACGAGACCCGCCAGCGGCTTGCCGTCGAACAAGGTCTCGAACACCACCGGCTGGCCCGTGACGATCTTGCTGGGATGCGTGATCGGGTGGAACTCAAGCCCCTTCCCGCTTGGGGCCAGCGCCGCGTCGTTCGGCGCCCCGCGCGTCACATAGACCTCGGCGGTCGTGAGGCTTTGCATGTCGATGGCGTCGGCCGGTGCCTTGTCGCCCTCGAAGAACTTCCAGTCGCCATCGACCAGAGCGGCCTTGGCGACCCGACCGGCGCGCTGCCCCGTCGTGATGCGGTAGGTGCCAGGCTTTTCCGTCACGACCTCCGTGATCGCCAGCTGGCGCAGGTAGGTCGGGGTCAGCGGTATGCGGCCGCCATCGGGCCCGATCACCGCGTAGGCCTCGGACTTCATCACCACTTCGGGGGTGAAGAAGCTTTCGGTGAAAGCGCCCTCCACCGTGACCAGCGTACGGTCGGAAGCGTCGAAAACGCTCGGCAGCAGATAGGGCGAATGAGCTTGGGCGGCCGTCGCGGCGAGGCCCAGCAGGAACGCGCCGCCCAACAGGCCTGCGCGGAGAGAACGGATCATCGAGGCTATCCCTGGCGCCGCCCGAACGCGGCGCTATCCCGATATTGCGATTAGTTCTGAGAATCAATTGCAAATAGCTTGACCGCTCGGAGGTCGCCCTCTACCCCGTCGCCATCAATTGCGAATGGTTCGCATAAACCATCGAAGGGGATATCGATGTCTCGCCTGAAGCTGGCCGCCCTGGCCGCCGCCTCGACCGCAGCCCTGCTCGCCTCGACCGCCCACGCGGCCGACAACGCCTCCGTCGCGAACGACGCCAACGAGGTCGACAAGGTCACCGTGACCGCCACGCGCTCTGAGAAGACCCTCTCGCAAGCCCCCGCGACCGTCAGCGTCATCTCGTCGGACGAGATGGAGGACGGATTGGTCAAGGACATCAAGGACCTGGTCCGCGACGAGCCCGGCGTGGCGGTGCGGACGGCCCCCGCACGCTTCACCGCCGCCGGCACCTCGACGGGCCGCGACGGCAACGCAGGCTTCAACATCCGGGGCCTGGAGGGTAACCGCGTGCTGATCGTGGTGGACGGCGTGCGCGTGCCCGACGGCTTCGCGTTCGGCGCCCAGTCGACCGGACGCGGCGACTATGTGGACCTCGATATCCTCAAGTCCGTGGAGATCGTCCGGGGTCCCGCCTCGGCCCTCTATGGCGCGGACGGCCTGGCCGGCTCGATCAGCTTCATCACCAAGGATCCGTCGGACATCCTGAGGCCTGGTCAGAACGTGGCCGGCCGCGCCCGCGCGTCCTACGCCTCGGCCGACGAAAGCTGGAGCGAGAGCCTCGTGCTGGCTGGCCGTAGCGACCGCTGGGAGGCCTTGCTCGCCTACACCCGTCGCGACGGCGAGGGCCAGAAGACGGCCGGGAGCAACGACTCGGCCAACACCGACCGCACCACCGCCAACCCCGAGGACAACCAGTCCAACGCCGTGCTGGGCAAGCTGATCTACAGCCCCAATGACCACAACCGCTTCCGCCTGACCGTCGATCACCTGGACCGCGACGTCGACTGGACGGTGCTGTCGGCGATCGCCAAGCCGCCGCTGGCCTCGACCAGCGTGATCGGCCTGACCGCCTTTGACCGCATGAAGCGCGACCGCGTCAGCCTCGACCATCGTTTCGACGGCGGCCAAGGCCTGATCGAGGCCGCCCAGACGACGTTGTACTGGCAGCGGAGCAAGACGCGCCAGTTCTCGGCGGAAGACCGCAACACCGCCGCTGACCGCACCCGCGACGCGACCTTCGACAACCGCGTGTTCGGCGCGGGCGTCGAGCTGCACAGCCGCTTCGAGACCGGGACTTTCAAGCATCAGGTCGTGTGGGGTGGCGACGCCTCGATCACCCGCCAGCAGGGCACGCGCGACGGCACGGTCCCGCCGTCTGGCGAGACCTTCCCCGGCAAGGCTTTCCCGACCACCGACTTCACCCTGGGCGGCCTCTACGTGCAGGACGAGATCACGGCCGGCCCGGTGACGATCTATCCGGCCGTGCGCTTCGACTACTACAAGCTGGACCCGAAGGCCGATCCGCTGTTCACGACGGCCACATCGGGACAGAGCGACACGCACCTCAGCCCCAAGATCGGCGTGGTCTGGGACGCGACCGACCTGGTGACGCTGTTCGCCAACCTCGCCGCCGGCTTCAAGGCGCCCTCCCCGTCGCAGGTGAACACCGGCTTCGCGAACCTGGTGTCGAACTACAAGTCGATCTCGAATCCCGACCTCAAGCCAGAGACCAGCCGCACCCTGGAGGCTGGCTTCCGCATGCATCGCGGCGGCTGGCGCGTGGCCGTGACCGGCTTCACCGGCGAGTACGACGACTTCATCGAGCAGGTTCAGGTGTCGGGGAACTTCACCGCCGCCAATCCGGCGGTCTACCAGTACGTGAACCTGTCGGGCGTGAAGATCAGCGGCGCCGAGGCCAAGGGGTCGTTCGACCTGGGCGCGGGTTTCACGGCCAAGGCGGCGGTCTCGTATGCGCGGGGTTCCTCGCGAACCAATGGCGTCAACACGCCGCTAGCCTCGATCGATCCGGTGAAGATCACGGGCGGGGTCAACTACCGCGCGCCTTCGGGCAAGTTCGGCGGTGAGCTCGGCGTGATCCATTCGGACCGCAAGTCGGCCGGCCGGGCGGGCGTCACCTGCGCCGGGACCAGCGGCAGCTCGGCCTACAACTGCTTCATGCCGCCTTCCTTCACGGTCGCCGACCTGACCGGCTGGTGGGCGGTCACGGACGCGGTGACGGTGCGAGCCGGCGTCTTCAACCTGACCGACGAGAAGTACTGGTGGTGGAGCGACATGCGCGGCCTCGCCGACAACTCCACGGTCAAGGACGCCTACAGCCAGCCTGGCCGCAACTACAGTGTCTCCCTGGCGCTGAAGTTCTAGCCCCCGCCCCGATGGGCTCAGCCCATCGGGGGTTCTGCTTCTCCGGGGGGCGCGCGCGGACGGGAAGCCGCGCGCGCCCACTTCCTGGCGGACAACGGCGCTCCGCCCTGCTAGCTACGGGCTCTCACTAGATCGGAGTTCGCATGCTGCGTCGCCTCTACGACTGGGTCATGGGTTTGGCCGCCTCCCGTCACGCCCCCAAGAGCCTTTTCGCGGTGTCGTTCGCCGAGAGCTCGTTCTTCCCCATTCCGCCGGACGTGATGCTGGCGCCGATGTGCCTGGCCAAGCCGGAAAAGGCCTGGCGCTACGCCCTGATCTGCACGATCGCCTCGGTTTTGGGCGGCATCCTCGGCTATGCGATCGGCTACTTCCTGCGCGACTTCGGCCTCTGGATCATGGCGGCGACCGGTCATTCCGGCGGCCTCGAACAGTTCCAATGCTGGTACGGCAAGTACGGCGTCTGGGTGATCCTGGCCAAGGGCCTGACGCCCATTCCCTACAAGCTGGTGACCATCGCTTCGGGCTTGGCGGCCTTCAGCTTTCCGATCTTCATCGTCGCCTCGACCCTGACCCGGGGCGCCCGCTTCTTCCTGGTGGCCTTCATCATCAAGAAGTTCGGCCCCGCCCTGCTGCCGGTGGTCGAGCGGCGCCTGGCCCTGTTCGCCGGAATCTTGATCGCCCTCATTGTCATTGGCCTGACCGCGAGCCATTTCATTGGCGGTGGCGGAAGCGGCGGAGCCTGCGTGGCATGACGAACCAGAGCGTCGAGAGCGAGACCAAGGGCCTCGTGGCGCGCGTCTATGATCTGGTCACGCGCCATTGGCCGCTGCTGGCGTTCCTGTCCAGCGCGCTGATGCTGGCCATCGCCCACGCGTTCGAGCGCTTCGGCGGCCTCGCGCCCTGCCACCTCTGCCTGAAGCAGCGCGAGATCTACTGGGTCGCGGGAACCGTCGGCCTGGTCGCCCTTGTCCTTCAGCGCACACCGCTCTGGCCGCGTCTTCGCCTGCCCGCCAATTTGCTGCTGGGCGCGCTGTTCCTGTATGGCGCCGGGCTGGCGACCTATCACGCGGGCGCGGAGTGGAAGTGGTGGCCGGGGCCCTCGTCCTGTTCGGGCCTGGGCGCCGCCGGCGCCGCCGACCTCGAGGCGATGCTGAAGGGCACGTCCAAGATCAAGGCCCCGTCCTGCGACAAGGCCGCCTGGGTGTTCCTGGGCCTGTCCATGGCCGGGTGGAACGTGCTGATCTCGCTGAAACTGGCCGTCTGGTCCGTCCTGGCGGCGCTACGCAAGTCGGAAGCCTCGGCATGAACAAGCCCACGCCTCCCCGCCCGGGACAGGGCGCCCTGAAGTCGCGCCTCGGCGAGATTCTGCGCGTTGACCAGGCTGGCGAGCTGGCCGCCGTCCACATCTATCGGGGTCAGGCGGCGGTGATGCGAAACGCGCCCGGCCGAGAGCGCATCGCCGATCAGCTCAAGGAGATGGAGGGCCACGAGCAGGTCCACCTCACGCGCTTCAATGACCTTCTGACCGAGCGGGGCGTCCGCCCGACCCTGATGTCGCCGATCTGGCGCGCGGCCGCCTTCGCGCTTGGCGCCGGCACGGCCCTGATGGGCGACAAGGCCGCTCACGCCTGCACCGAAGCCGTCGAGTCGGTGATCGAGAAGCACTACGCCGGCCAGATCGAGGAGCTGAAGGATCGCGATCCGGAACTGGCCGCCGAGCTTTCGCAATTCCGCGACGACGAACTGGCCCACCGCGACCTGGCCGTCGAGGAGGGCGCGCGCGAGGCGCCGGGTTACCCGGTGCTCAGCGCCGTGATCCAGGCCGGCTGCCGCGCCGCCATCAAGATCAGCGAAAAGATCTGAACCCGGCGCTTGGCGCCGCTCGCGGCGACGCCTACCGATGCTGCCCAACATCTTCGCGTTGGGGAGTCGCCCGCCTTGTCCGTCCGTATCCGCGCCCTGGCCGCCTGCGCCGCCTCCTTGCTGGCCCTGTCCACGGCCAGCGCCTTCGCCGCCGAGCCGCTGAAGACCAGCGCCCTGTCGATGGAGACCGGCGGCGCCATGCCCGCCGAGCAGCAGGCCCTGGCCTTCGACCACGCGGACCTGAAATTCAAGATCCTGCCCGACAAGAAGGCGATCGAGGGCGAGGCGACCCTGACGTTCACGGCCAAGTCGCCGCTGGACAAGCTGGTCCTCGACTTCGACCGGGTGTTCGCGATCAGCAAGCTGACGATCGACGGCAAGGCGCTGAAGCCCCCGGCCTGGACCAATCCCGAAGGCCGCATGACCATCTCGCTTCCCAAGCGCGTGGCGAAGGGCAAGACCGTCACGGTCGCGATCACCTATGCCGGCGTCCCTTTCGAGGCCAAGCGCGCGCCATGGGACGGTGGCTTCGTGTGGAGCAAGACTCCGACCGGCGAGCCCTGGATCGCCACGGCCGTGCAAGGCGACGGCTGCGACCTCTTCTGGCCCTGCATCGACTATCCGACCGGCGAGCCCAAGCTCGTGGACCTGCACATCACCGTCCCCGCCCCTCTGGTCGCCCCCGCCAACGGCGTGTTCCTGGGCATGAGCGAGAAGGACGGCTGGCGCACCTACAACTGGCGCGCCAAGACGCCCAACACCTACGCCATCGCGCTGGATGTCGGCCCCTACGAGGAACTGACCGCCCCCTACAAGAGCCGCTACGGCGACAGCTTCCCGATGTCGTTCTGGTATCTGAAGGGTCGAGCCGAGAAGGCAAAGGCGCTGTTCGCCGAGTTCACGCCGATGCTGGACTTCTACGAGCAGATGATCGGCCCCTACCCGTTCCGCGACGAGAAGATGGGCGTGGTCGAGACCCCGCACCTGGGCATGGAGCACCAGACGATCAACGCCTACGGCAACGAGTATCGCAAGGACGTCTACGGCTTCGACTGGCTGCTGCAGCACGAGTTCGCGCACGAGTGGTTCGGCAACCAGCTGACCAACGCCGACAATGACGACATGTGGCTGCACGAGGGCTACGGCAGCTACATGCAGCCGCTGTTCTCCCAATGGCTGCACGGCGACATGGAGTACATGGCGCGTCTGAACCAGATGCGCGTCGACAGCAAGAACCGGTTCCCCATCGTCTCGGGCCGCCAGCTCAAGGAAGACGACGTCTATAACGGCGATCGCGGCCCCGGGAACGACATCTACTACAAGGCCGCCAACGTCCTGCACACGCTGCGGGCCCTGGTTGGCGACGAGGCGTTCTTCAAGATCACCAGGATCGCCGTCTACGGCACGCCCGATCCCAAGCCTGGCGACTTCAAGCCTCGCTACCTCGGCACCAAGGACTTCATCACGATCGTCAACCAGGTGACAGGCAAGGACTATGGCTGGTTCTTCGACGTCTATCTGTACGAGGCCCAGCAACCCGAGCTGTTGGAGACCCGAGACGGCGACGACCTGGTGCTGACCTGGAAGACGCCCAAGGACAAGCCCTTCCCCATGCCCGTGGAGGTCAAGGTCGGGGACAAGATCGTGACCGCTCCGATGACGGGCGGGACAGCCAGGATAACCGTGGGCGGAACCGCGCCGGTGATTGTCGATCCGGCGTCAAAAGTCCTTCGCCGTCAACCTTATCTGGAAGCTTACCAAGCCTGGAAAAAGGCCAAGGACGAAGCGGACAAGGCCGCCGCGGAGGCAAAGAAGAAAGCCGAGTCCGGACAAAAGTAATATTGGCGAGGACATGCGAAGAGCCGGAAAGTCATACTTGGCTAACCGCGTTCGTTCACCAGTTGGCGTAATCTTCAACCTAAGACGAGGAAGCCATTTGGAGATCCTCGCATGTTCCTCAAGCCCCGCCATTTCGTTCCCGTGGCCCGCGGCGCCCTCGTCCTGGGCGTGCTGGCCGTGGTGGCGTTGACCCTCGGTCCGTTCGCCGGCGCCGAGGAAATCCTCGGCATGAGCGACAAGGTCGCCCACGCGGTCGCCTTCGGCGCGCTGCTGATGATCGCGTTCTTCGCCTTCCCGTTCCGTCGCCGGTTCGACATGATGCTGATCGCGCTGGCGATCGGCGCCGTCGTTGAAATCGCGCAGACCTACGTGGCCCGCAGCAGCAGCCTGGCCGATTGGGTGGCCGACGCGATCGGCGTCTACGCGGTCTACGCGGTCAGCATGATCGAGCGCTGGCGCTGGATGATCCGCGAGCAAGGCGCCCTGACCTTCGCCGAGATCGCCGCCATGGACGCACGCCGCGCGTCGCGGCGCGCGCATGTCGCGTTCGAACCGCAAGAGGGCTCGGCGGAAGCCGCGAACTTCGCCGAGCGCGCCTCGCAGCGGTTTCCCGCTCGCTAGTTAGGTAATCCGCTTGACGCTGACCGGGTCGCTGCCGGGAAAGCTTTCCTCGAGGCCTTCGTCCAGCAAGGCTTCCTGACGGTTCTCGGCGGTCTCGACCTTGGCGGCCAACTGGTCGTGCTTCTCACCCTCGCGGAGCGGTTCATCCGCCTCGCGGGCGTGGGGGGCGTCGAACGACTTGTCCTCTTGCCGAACTTGACCGTCGGCCGCCATATCGGCGGTCGAGGCCGAGGTGCCGTGGGTGAAGTGGCGGTCGTCGCCCTTTTGGGTTTCGTGGCGGGTCATGGTTCGTCTCCGATGGCTTTAGGCCTCGGAGATAAAACCCTGCCGCCACGGTTCCGGTTGCATCGGAACACCAAATGGCGCCCTAGGCCTCCAGCTCGATATCCCAGTACAGATAGTCCAGCCAACTGACGTGCAGTCTGCCCGGGGGAAAGCGCCTTCCGCGCTCCTGGAGCTCGTGCATCGAGGGCCGGCGGGCGTGGTGGTAGGGCTGCATCCCCGCCTCCCGAGGCGTCCGTCCGCCCTTGCTGAGATTGCACGGCGCGCAGGCCGTGACGATGTTCTCCCAGGTCGTGCGCCCGCCCCTTGAGCGCGGAATGACATGGTCGAACGTCAGGTCTTCGGTCGAGCCGCAGTACTGACAGCTGAACGCGTCGCGCAGGAACAGGTTGAAGCGGGTGAAGGCCGGCGGACGCTCTTGCGGGACATACTGCTTCAGCGCCACGACGCTGGGCAGCCGCATCTCGAACGACGGCGAATGGACGACCTGATCGTAGCTCGCGACGACGTCGACCCGATCCAGAAACACCGCCTTGATCACCTCCTGCCAGGGCCAGAGGGACAGCGGATAGTAGCTGAGCGGCCTGAAGTCGGCGTTGAGCACGAGGGCCGGCATGCCCGACGGTGGGCGTGTGAGGACCTGCATCAGATCCTCCCTTCGAGGCGAGCGCCAAAACGCCCGAAACCTCGGCTGAGGGTATTCGCGACAGGACTGAAGACGGGCCTCCTTCCTACGCTATTCAGGGAATCGCCATTCATTCCCGAACGCGAGGAAAGGATGGGCCAGATCGGCGACAGAACCAAGACATCTGTCGTGGCGCGTCAGAAAGGCGCGATCTCCCGCCGCTTCACCGCGCCGTAACACGCCCACAGCAGGTGCGCGGCCACGCCGCGATATGGCCGCCAGAGTTCGGCGCGGCGATAGGCCTGTTTCTCGTTCGGGCGGACCTCGGCCCTGCCCATCCAGCGCATGGCTTCCTGCAAGGCGACGTCGCCGCCGGGGAACATATCCATCCGCCCTTGGGTGAACATCAGATAGACCTCCGCCGTCCAGCGACCGATCCCGGTGATCGCGGTCAGCGCGGCCACCGCTTCGTCATCGGGGAGGTCTGGCAGCGCGTCGAAATCACAGGTTCCCGAGACGTGCGCCTCTGCGATCGCGCGGGTATAGCGCGCCTTGGGCCGGGAAAGTCCCAACGAAAGCAGGTGGGCGTCTTCGTGCGCCAACACCGCCTCGGGAGTCATGTCGGGCAAGCCCGCTTCCACGCGCGACCAGATGGCCGCCGCCGAAGCGAGCGAAACCTGCTGCTGCACGACCATCTTCAGAAGGCCGGGAAAGCCGCCCAGACCGACACGCCACTCGAACGGCGGTGTCACCGCCTCGATCGCCGCCAGGGCGGGATCTGCTTCGGCCAGCACCTTGCGGGCTTCCAGAAGAGCGTCAGCGGTCGGCGGCACGAACATCGTTCGCAGGTGGCGTCGCGCCGCGCGAAAGGCAATCCGAAACTTGCGGTTTAGGCGATCGCGGTGATCTCGATTTCGCCGCCGGGCGCGGGCGCCGTCTCGCCCACCGCCTTGCCGAGAAGCGCCCTGGCGATCGGGGCGATATAGGAGATTGAGCCCTTGGCCGGATCGGCTTCATCCTCGCCGACGATACGGAAGGTCTGCACCCGCCCGTCCTCGCGCTCGAAGGTCACGCGGTCGCCGAACTGGGCGACGGTCTTGGCCGGATCGCGCTCCATCAACTGGGCGGTGGCGCGACGCGCCGACCAATAGCGCAGGTCGCGCGTCGCCCGCGCCATGGCCGTGCGGTCACCGTCGGCCGCGCCGCCGGCGCTCTGGGCGGCGGCGTAGGCCGCGCGGGCCGAAGTCAGCTCGGCCTCGATCTGGGCCAGGCCTTCGGGCGTGACAAGATTGGGATGGGAAGAGATCGGGCGATCGGGGAGATCGGCCGCGAAGGCCTCGCTGTCGCCCTCTTTGGTGAAGGCGACGCTCATGGCCGCTCTGAAGTGTGGATCATCTGGAATTCGCCCGCGACGCGCGATCAGCGGCGTCCAGGGCCTAACGCGTCCTGATCTGGTTAGCTCCCTACACGGAAGGCTTCAAGACGGGGACGCGGCGGCGGGGGCCCGAG